>SKNE01000227.1 GCA_007120675.1 Bacteroidales bacterium | reverse complement strand
TTCCTTTTTTTTAAGTTGCCCGGCCATTGCGCGCCGGGTTTTTTTTTGGCCCGCATTGCTGCACGGTACCCTCATCCCGGGTAAGAATAAAAAAGCCCTACTTTTGTATACAAGGAAACAGGGCAAAAAGAGATGAGGGTATTTAAATTTGGCGGCGCTTCCGTCAGGGACGCTGCCTCTGTGCGCAATGTGGCCCGGATCATCAGGGAACACCACGATACGGGCCCGCTGGTGCTGGTGCTGTCGGCCATGAATAAGACCACCAACGCCCTT
Organism: Bacteroidales bacterium; assembly: GCA_007120675.1. Lineage (GTDB taxonomy): Bacteria > Bacteroidota > Bacteroidia > Bacteroidales > UBA7960 > PUPG01. The sequence continues at coordinate 12,361 of SKNE01000227.1, read as the reverse complement.
GAGTCGCTTTGCAGGGCGTTTATGGAGGGCAGCAAGGGGGAGATGCTGCGAATCTACGATGATATCAGGGACAGGCACTTCAGGATTGTGGAAGCATTGTTTCCCTCAAAGGGTCACCCGGTGTACCAGTCACTCCAGCAGTCTTTTTATCAACTCTATTATTACATCACCGAGGCCCCGGGCGACAATTACAACTATGAGTACGACCGCATTGTCTCCACCGGGGAAATGGCCTCGACCCGGATTCTGAGTGCTTTCCTTCAGGAGGAGGGGATGCCCAACCAGTTGTTTGCTGCACAGAAACTCATCATTACCGATGCCCACTTCAGGGATGCCCGGGTGGACTGGATCGTCACAGAGCAAAGCATCCGCGAACAGCTCATGCCACACCTGCGGCGGACATCCGGCCCTGGGTCCTCCCCGCCGCTGGTGATCACGCAGGGCTTCATAGGGGGAACGCCACAGGGCTTTACCACCACACTGGGCAGGGAAGGCTCAGACTACACGGCGGCCATCCTGGCCTACGCGCTCAGGGCCGAAGAGGTGGTGATATGGAAAGACGTTCCGGGCTTGCTGAATGCAGACCCGAAAATCATGGCCGATAGCATATTGTTGGAGAATATCAGCTACCAGGAGGCCATTGAGCTGTCCTACTACGGCGCCACCATCATTCACCCCAAAACGCTCAAACCCCTGCTGAGCAGAAACATCCCCTTGCGGGTCAAGTCCTTCACAGAGCCTGCAAGGGCCGGTTCGCTCATCGACGGCAACGACACCAGTGACCACCTGGTACCTTCCTACATCTTTAAATTCAAGCAGGTGTTGGTATCGATCTTTCCCACCGACTTCAGTTTCATCGCCGAAAGAAACCTTGCCCGGATTTTTGCAGACTTTGCCAGGCACGGGGTTCGGATGAACCTGATGCAGAACTCTGCCATCAGCTTTTCCGCCTGTTTCGATCACGACCAGATCAAGACGCCGGCTTTGTTGCGTGATCTAAGGAAGAACTTTACCGTGAAATACAACACCAACCTGGAAATGATCACTGTAAGGCACTACCACAAGGCTTGCCTGGCCAACCTGCTCAAGGGAAAAGAGGTTTTGATGGAGCAGAAGAGCCGCACCACACTGCAGATGGTGGTGCAGCCTGCCCGTTAAACCCGGGGGGTGTCAAGGGCCCTGATCTTGTCCAGCAGCACAGTGGCCAGCAACACCAGGGATTCGTGCGTCCACCCGGCCACGTGAGGGGTCAGAACCACATTGTCCATCTTCATGAGCCGCAGAAAATCATCTGGCAAGGCGTCCTGGTTGATTTGTTCATAGGATGGGGCTTCGTATTCCAGCACGTCAAGGGCCGCCCCCAGCACCTTGCCACCCTCCAGGGCATCGAGCAGGTGGGAGGTGTTGATCACCTTTCCCCGTGCAGTGTTCACCACAAAGATGCTTTTCCTGAACGCCTCCAGGTAGTCCCTGTCCACCAGGTAGTGGGTCTCCTGGTTATAGGGAACGTGCAGGCTGAGCACATCGGCCCGTTCACGGATCTCCTCCATGGATGATTCCCTGACGCCAGTCCCGCCAAAGCCTTTCTTGTATTTATCGTAAGCCAGCACCTCCATGCCAAAGCCACTGAGGCAACCTGCAAAAGCACTTCCAGTATTACCGTACCCCACAATTCCAATGGTCCTGCCCCGCAGTTCCAGTCCCCTGTTTTTCTCCCTGGCCCAGAGGCCCTGGCGGACTTCCTGGTTGGCCAGGCAGATTTTGTTCAGCAGCGCCAGCAACATCCCCACGGCATGCTCGCCCACGGCCTGGCGGTTACCCTCGGGTGAGTTCAGGCAGGCGATGCCCCGGCTGCGCGCATACCCTGCATCGATGTTTTCCATGCCGCTGCCTATCCTGCCAATAAAACGCAGGTGCCGGGCATTGGAAAGGATCTCCCTGTCGATCCTGAAACGGCTGCGTACAATGATCCCGCTGAAATCATCGATACAGGCTGCCAGTCCATCCGGACTGATATCCTGGTCGATCACACAGTCGTAACCCATGCTTTCCAGTCCCTCCTGCAGGGAAGGGTGTGCGGTGTCAAGAAAGAGCACCTTGCCGCGCTTTTCCATCCATCAGCGATTTTGTGCACCCACCATTTCCTCAAAGGCATCGCGGAATGCTTCATTCACATTCTGGCAGTTGCTTCCCACCTTGTCCGTCGTAAACTCGGTATAATAATAGGGATTGTAGTCGGGGTTGCTGCTGTACCGGACAGGGATCATCAGGGTGACGTCAGCCATTAGTCCCGCCCTGCTGCCCAAACGCCTGACGTTGGGGGGATGGTTTCGTATGAACCAGGAGCATACACCAAACTGCAGGTATATGCGACTCCATGTGTCACCACTTCTGACCCTGTAAGGGATGTCGTCGGGAAGCTCAGCGGGTGGCCCCGCATCGCTTAAGGGGGTATCTTCCACATCCACCGTGAGGTCCGGATCCGGCAGTTCGGATGCCGGCGGCAGCGCCATCGGTGGCCGTGGGTCGTAAATGAACAGGTCATATACCATGTATCCGACGGCAATCAATACCAGGAGGCTGAACAGGTTCTTCATCCAGCTTTTGACACCCCCCTTGCGAGCGTTATGTTTTGTTTTTTTCTTTTTGGCTGACATCTCTTTGGTGTGAGGGCCTTGCTCTTCCTGCGCCCGGATGATGGGAACGGGAATGGCGCGCGTTGCGTTGGTGCTTTGATAGAAATGCAGGATGGAGACAGCTGCCGTGGCCCCTTCCCCCACGTCGCTGACCTGGCGCAGCACCCTGGATACCTTGGTTTGCAGGGGCATATTGTCGCCAAGGATTTGCCGGGTGCTTTTGTGTCCGGCCACCTGGCAAACGGGACCGCTGCCCAGCAAGACCATGTCGCCGGCCACTGGTTGAAAAGCCCTGGAGGAGCAAACTGGCTCAGCCAGGATGCCGGAGCCCAGGAAATGGCCGGAGGCGGGCGCCTGGTCCGGTTGTTCCTTGTCAGCTGACGCTGCCGTAGCGGCCAGCGTCAGCAGGGGTCGCCATGTCCTGTCCGTCTTGATCCACAGGCAGGCCTGGCCCAGTGCGCCGTAATAGACCTGGTCGTTACGCACGATGGCGCAAAGACAACCCAGTTTTGCGTGGCTGGACACACCGTCCCTTTTTTGTTGCTGGTAGAGGTAACCGCTCGTGTAGATCAGGGCGTTACGGCAGACCTCGGCGGGATCATCCTCCCTTTCATTGTGCAGGTAATAATTGATGCGCTCGATGATATCTGCTGCAAGCTCCCCTTCATGCTTATCCAGGGCCGAGGCCAGCACAATGGCATGGCCGTATGGACTGTCAAAGGCCTGCTGAATATGAAGCTCCCGGCTTTCCTGCCCGGCCGGGAGGTAGCTGCCTCCGTATTCAAACGTGCTGAACTTTTTTGTTTCCATGTGAACGCTCCCCTGACTCAATCCGGCAAATTTACATGAAATTTATTTCACCTGCCCGGTGCCGTGGGGGTTATTCACCAGGTGCCGGGGGCTTTGGCGGGGCATGGGGACTGGTTTGCAGGGCAATATGAACAAATTCCTGAAATCCAAGTTTTTCAGGACGTTCCCGGGCTAGTCCTGCCGGCAGTTGCTCCCAGGCGATATCCAGTGACCTGAGCGAGTTGCGCAAGGTTTTACGCCGTTGGTTGAAAGCGGTTTTGACCAGGCGGAAAAAAAGGCTTTCATCGCAGGGAAGCCTGTAAGCATCCTTGATACGCATGTGGAGGACACTGGACTGCACCTTGGGGGGTGGGTGGAACACGTGGGCCTCCACATGAAACAGGATCTTCACATGGTAAAAGGCCTGTGTCAGCACACTGAGGATGCCGTATGTTTTATTTCCCGGCGGGGCGGCGATGCGTTGCGCCACCTCTTTCTGGAACATGCCCACCACCTCGGGAACAAACTCTTTGAGGGACAAAATCCTGAAAAGGATCTGTGATGAGATGTTGTAGGGGAAGTTGCCAATGATGGCGGTGCTGTCATCTCCCATGACCGAGGGTAAGTCAAAGTCCAGGAAATCGCCGTGGATGATCCTGTCGCTGGCAGCAGGAAAGCGCTCCACCAGGTGGTTTATGGATTCAATGTCCACATCGATGCCATACCAAAGTGGCTTGTCCTTGTCTGCCAGGAACCGGCTCAATATGCCCGTCCCGGGACCCACCTCCAGTATCCTGGAATAGCCTCCATGTCCGCTCAGACAGGAGACGATTTTCCGCGCAATGTTGGGGTCGGTCAGGAAATGCTGGCCAAGTGCTTTCTTGGGTTTGACGTACTGGGACACGCGATGGCTTTTGGTTGATCTTGTGACCATTTAATTAACCATGTCGCCGCGGAGTGCCCTGAAGCGGTTCCGGGCATGGATGGTGTGGACACTGGCCGGGTAGTCCACTATCAGCTGCTGGTAGAGTGCCATGGCCTTATCCGTCTTTTCAAACAGCTCCTCATGCAGGCGGGCCCTTTGCATCAACGCTTCATCTGCCAGCAGGCCCATGGGGTATTGCTCGACAATTTCGGCCAGCAGGCTGTCAGCCGCTGCATACTCACCCTTTTGACGCATGATCTCTGAACGCGCAAAGAGCACGTCGTCGCTGATCTGGTGGTTCGGGAAACGCACATTGATGGAGTCGAGGGTTTGCATGGCCTCCTGCAGGTGATTCATGAAAATGCGCTGTTCGGCCCGCGCGAACATGAGCAGGGGCTCCGTATGGCCATCCATGCCCACGTTATCCTGTATCCTCAGCGACAGCCTCATGGCATCATTGGCGATCAGGCGCGACGTGCCGGCCTTCAGGACATCCAGCTGTGCCTTGGCCCAATCGAACTCCCCGATGAAATAGGTCAGCCTGGCGTTTTTGTACTTGGCCTCGTGGGCCAGGGGATCGTCCCTGAACATACGGTCCACCTGCGAATACAAAAGGGTGGCATCCCAAACTTCACCTGTGAGCAATAAGATGTCGGCCAGCTCGATGCGGCATTCCCCCTTCACCCTGTTGGAAATGTTGGGCAGGTCGAGGGTGGACTGCAGCAGGTCGATGGCTCCGCCGGTATTGTCCAGGTGAAAGGCCTGCAGGTTGGCAAGGTTCCTCACCAGCTGCACGGTCCGGGAATTGACCCCCAGGCGGTGGAGGGCTTCCTTGTATTCCTGTTCTATCTCAAGCAGCTGCTCCGTTTCGTATACATAGTCGCTCACCACAGAGAGGAAGCGGACGTTCAGATAACCCACAAGGGCTTCCAGGTAGTGCGCGCCGTCCTCACCCATGTCAAGGAGGTATTGATAGGCCTGGGCAGCGATGGTGTAGTCCTGGTTGCTGGTACTCAGTCCCGCCACCTCCAGCACCGGCTTGCCACCTTGCTGGAGCCTCCTGTCCAGTGCCCTGGCCTGCATAAAAGCCATCCGGAAGTCCTGCTGCTGAATGGAGAGCCATAGCAGCATTTCCGAATAGAGGACGTTGTCGGGACTGGCTTGCGTGCGGCGGAGCAGGACAGTGCGCAGGGCATCGTTGCGTTCAAATCCGGGGTCGTTGCTGATGGCATCCTGCAGCAGGCCCCTTACCCTTTCCGCGTCATCGTGCTGCTCGTCCAGGTAATCAATGTATTCTTCCATCATGGCCGTGAACCGCCCTTGCCTTTCGTGGATGGGGGCGATGCGAAGGTGCAGGGGATGGCGGTCGCCCAGCATTTGACGGCCATGCTGGTAGGTTTCCAGGGCCCGGTCGGTGAAGCCGCGGCGGTCAAAGGCCACGGCCAGGTCCACCACCTCCTGGTATGCCGCCGGCAGTGTGGCAATGAGGTCGTCCATCATCCGCCTGGCGCGCCGTTGGTTGTCGGCCCGGTGATGAACCCAGGCCAGGTCAACCCTGTAGGCGACGCGTTCAGGGTGTGCTTCAATGCGGGCATTCACTACCCTTTCGGCTTGCCTGAACTGCTCCAGGGCAAATAGCGTTTCCAGGTAGTTGTTATAGATGACGGGAGTGGGGTTTTCTGCGAACAGCTCCTGGTAAAGGGATAAAGCCTGCTCATACTGTCCCTCCCTCAGGTACTGGGCGGCCAGGCGCTCATTGGTGTTGTCAGGATTGGCCTTCGCAACAGGCAGGCAGATCAACAACAGGATAAGGAAAGAGATGGTTTTCGTTGAGCAATTCATAGGCATACCGTCAGGTTAAGGTTTTCTTCATGATCCACCAGCAAAAGCAGTGCCATTGTGACAGGGTCAGCGGATGCTTTCAGAGCCCATGTAAGGCTGAAGTGCTTTGGGGAGGCTGATCCCGCTGTCTGACTGGTGATTTTCCAGCAGGGCCGCCACGATGCGCGGCAGGGCCAGGGCACTGCCGTTGAGGGTGTGTGCCAGCTGGTTTTTCCCTTTTTCCGGCCTGAAGCGCAGCTTCATGCGTTGCGACTGGTAGGTCTCAAAATTGGAGATGGAGCTAACCTCGAGCCATCGCTCCTGCGCCGCCGAATACACCTCCATGTCATAGGTCAGCGCAGAGGCAAACCCGAGGTCGCCGCCGCAAAGGCGGACGATCCGGAAGGGGAGCTCCAGTTTTTCAAGCAGCGATGCCACGTAAGCGACCATTTCATCCAGCGCCGCATAGCTTTTGCCGGGATGGCATACCTGGACGATCTCCACCTTGTCGAACTGATGAAGGCGGTTCAGACCGCGCACATCCTTGCCGTAGGAGCCGGCTTCGCGGCGAAAACAGACCGAGTAGGCCGTGTATTTGACCGGTAGCTCCTTTTCTTCCAGGATGGTGTCGCGCAGGATATTGGTGACGGGCACTTCGGAAGTGGGAATGAGGTAAAGGTCCTCGGCCGGCACATGGTACATCAGTCCGTCTTTGTCGGGCAATTGTCCGGTGCCGAAAGCGGAAGCGGGATTCACCATCAGGGGAGGCTGCACCTCCGTGTATCCCGCCCGGGTGGCTTCATCCAGGAAAAACGAGATCAGCGCCCGCTGGAGCCGGGCTCCCTGGCCTGTATACACAGGAAAACCGGCACCTGTCACCTTGGTGCCCGCTTCGAAATCGATGAGCCGGTGCTTCTTGGCCAGCTCCCAGTGAGGCATAGCCCCCGGATGGAGCTTGGGCATGCTGCCTTCTTCCCTGATCACCACATTATCGGCTTCACTGTTTCCTGGGGGAACCAGCGGATGGGGAAGCATGGGCAGGCGGGTCATCAGTTCATCCAGCTCACCGGCTGCGGCATCCAGGCTTGTCTGAAGCGCTTTGGAAAGCTGCTTCAGCTCCCCCGATCTCTCCTTGAGGGTGGCGGCTTCCTGCCCCTTGCCCGACTTGAACAGTTCACCAATACTGCGGGCCAGGGCGTTGGCCTCGGCCAGCGTATCGTCCAGCTGCTTTTGTGCCTGGCGACGCTCAATATCCAGCTCCTTGATGCGATGCACCAAATCGCTTGCATCAAACTGTCTCACAGCATAACGCCGGATCACGCCCTGGCTGTCATCCCTGATATGTTGAAGGTCTATCATATGGCTTTGGAGATTGGCTCAACCATTGTCTTATAAAAAAAATCCTGCCGCAGCAGGATGTGAAGTGAATACGCCTGTGGGTGTCCGCAAAAGCTGATGGGCACCAGATCCTGTCTACTCCTTTGTTTCTTTTTCCTCTCCGGGGGATGATTTTTCAGGCGACTCCTTCTCTTTCTTGCTGGCAGCCGGTTTTTTCGCCGCGGCCTTTTTAACCGGTGCCTTCTTTTCCACTGCCTTGCTTTTTTCTGCCTGCTTTGCGGCGCCCTTTGCCTCTTTCACGCCTTCAGCCTCTTTTTTCTCCGCTACGGGCTTTTCCTTGCTCTCTTCAGCGGCAGCTTCTGCTGTATCCGCTTCTTTTTCAGCTGCGGGCGCCTCCTGAACGGCCACATCCACCGGCGTCTCCGCCTTGCTTGCCACCTTAACCGGTTTTTCCGCCGTGACCACACCAGTGGTGCCTTCAGCCATGGGCTCTACGGAAACGTAAGACTTGTTACCGGCCTTTTTCCTGTAAACCACCGTGCCGTCAACCAGTGCATAGAGGGTATGGTCCTTACCCATTCCCACGTTGACGCCGGGATAATGCTTTGTGCCACGCTGCCTCACCAGGATGTTTCCTGCGATGGCGTGCGAGCCGCCAAAGATCTTTACTCCAAGCCGTTTGCTGTGCGACTCTCTTCCGTTGCGTGAGCTACCAACTCCTTTCTTATGTGCCATAATTCCTTGTTTTTTTCTGTTGCCAAAAATGGGGTGACAAAAGCCCTTCTCAACCTGGGCGGGTGACTCAGGCGGAGATCTCCTCGATCTGGATTTGTGTCATGGGCTGGCGATGGCCATTCATCTTTTGATAGCCTTTCCTTCGCTTCTTTTTAAATACCAGCACCTTGTCGGATTTCACATGCTCAAGAACCCTGGCTTTCACGCGGGCACCATCCACCACGGGCTGTCCCACCTGTATCTTATCCCCGTCAGCCAGCAGCATGACCTTGTCGAACTCCAGTTCACTCCCCGCCTCATTATCCAGCAGGTTCACAAAAAGCTTCTGATCCTTCTCGATCTTGAACTGATGGCCTCCTATTTCAACGATTGCGTACATCTCTTGTAAAGCGTTATATGTTTTTCCCGATAATTGGGGTGCAAAGATAAATAAAATATTGCATGGCACAAGCGATTACACAAAAAATTCTATCCCCTCTCCCGTTTTTTCCCGGAGAGGTAAACCCCTGCGAGGATCAGGGCGATACTGGCCAGGTAGCTCACCAGGAAGGCCTCACCGTCGGCTACGCCCCACATGATGGACACAATGGGCATCAGGTAGGTCACGGTGGAGGTAAAAAGGGCCGAGGTTTGTTTGATGAGCCAGTTATGGATGATCATGGCCAGTGCGGTGCCCACGATGGCCAGCAGGGCAATGTAGCCAAAGCCGGCCCAGGCGCCGGGTTCGCTGGCCAGGGTGTTGAGCATCCGGCTTCCTGCCAGGAGATAGACCAGTGAGGGGATGCCAATGAAGAGGAAGACCACCGATGTGATGGTCAGGGCACTGAAGTCCGACAGGTAGCGCTTGATCAGGTTCATGTTGATGGCATAGCACAGGGCAGCCGCTACGGCCAGCAGGCCGTAAAAGATGCTGTTGACCTGGCCATCGTTGGCCATGGTGAGCAGTCCGATGGCACCTGCCAGTCCGATGACCACCCCTGCCACATTGAGCCAGCGCGACCGGGTCCCAAAGAAGAGGATCCCCACCAGGAGCGTGAAAAGTGGGGTGAGGGCGTTGAGCACCCCGGCCATGTAACTGTCGATCTGCGTTTGTGCGATGGCAAACAGGAACGGGGGCAGGCCGTTGCCAATGATGCCCGCCAGGATAAAAAACTTCAGCCGGCTTAACGGAACCTTCTTCAGGTGCTTGATGAGCAGGGGGGAGAGCACCAGGAAAGAGATGGCGATGCGCATGGCGCCCACCTCCAGGCTGCTGAAAAACACCAGGCCGCGCTTGATCAGTATGAAGGAGCTGCCCCATACCAATACCAGCAACACCAGTGCCAGCCAGTGAATGCCCCGGGGCTTTGCGTCTGACTGAGAACGATGCTGTGCTGCCATGGCTTCTGTCCCGATGTATTGTGACCCGGTAATCAGGTGGCGGCAAAGATATCAAAAATGATCGCTTATTTTCTTATTTTTGACAACCTGACCTGGTAGCCTGCATTGTTCATGCCGTTGATCCAGGTCAGCCCAATGAAGACCTTATTTGTGGCCCATGAGTCTTGATATCATTTTGGTGTTTTCCATACTGGCAGCGGCACTGTTCCTGTTTTTTACCGGCTGGCTGCGAATGGACATCGTGGCCCTGCTGGTGATTGGCAGCCTGGCTTTTTCCGGTTTGCTCACGCCCCACCAGGCGCTTGCCGGTTTCAGCAATCCGGCGGTCATCACGGTCTGGGCCATGTTCATCCTCAGCGCCGCGCTCTATCAGACAGGGGTGGCCCGCATCATCGGGCGGCACCTGCTCCGCCTGGCCGGACACAGTGAGGTGCGACTGATCATCATGATCATGCTGTCCTCCGGCATCCTTTCGGCCTTCATGAACAATATCGGGGTGGCCGTGCTGATGCTTCCCGTGGTGATGGACCTGGCGCGCTCCAGCAAGACCCCGCCATCCCGCCTGCTGATGCCCCTCGCTTTTGGCTGCCTGCTGGGGGGACTAACCACCCTGATCGGCACCCCCCCCAACCTGCTGATCAGCTATGCGCTGGAAGATGGCGGTTTTGCCCCCTTCCGGCTGTTCGATTACACCCCTGTGGGACTGGGTGCATTGCTTGCGGGGGTGTTTTTTGTGGCTTTTGTTGGCCGGCACCTCCTGCCGCGCAAGGATGTGATCGGTGATGAGAGCCGGCAGGCCGGCGCCGCACTCTCTTCATCTTACGCCCTGCAGGAGCGGACCTTCATGCTCCGGGTGCAGCCCTCCTCTTCGCTGGTTGGAAAATCGCTGGAAGAAAGTCGTTTGCGTGCGGGACTGGGACTCAATGTCCTGTCAATCGTTCGTGCTGATGCCACCATCCTTGACCCCGGACCCCAAACCGAGATCAGGGGAGGTGATAAGCTGCATGTGCAGGGCCGCGTGGAAGCACTCACCGCCATGAAACAGTGGAAGGTGCTGCTGCCGGGCGAGACAGGGATCGACATGGCACAGGCCCTGCATTTTGACTTGCAGGCCGTGCAGGCGGCCATCGCAGAAGGTTCTGAGCTGGCAGGAAAGCGCCTCCGCGAAACAGACTTCAGGAAGCGCCTGGGCATTAACGTGCTGGCACTGGAAAAGGCCGGGAAGGTCTACCGGAGCATGTTGCACGACATCAGCCTGGAGGAGGGTGACCAGATCCTGCTGCAGGGACCGGAGTCCCGCATCGCCATCCTGGAACAGGAGGGGAAGATCACCAAGCCCTTGTCTACCCCGGCAGCCGAGCTGCTCGAACGATACCGCCTGCACGAGGTCCTCTTCATCATGGAGGTCAAAGGGGACACAGCCCTCTTTGAACGGGCCATCGCCGAGAGCCAGATCGGGAGCGCCTTTGGACTGACGGTCCTGGGGTGCATCCAATCGGGCGGGGAGTTCAAGGCCTATGAGCCGGGTGGATCTTTCGACGAGGATGAACGCTTGCTGGTGAAGGGAAACCTGGCGGACCTGCCCCTGTTGAGGGGACTGAAAGACCTGCAGATCCTGGAGGAGTCGGCCCCCGGGGTGCAAAGCCTGGAGTCGGACGACATACAGATGGCCGAGGTGGTGCTGGCACCGCGATCGCTGCTGGCCGGCAAGACCCTGCGGGAGATCAATTTCCGCCGTAAGTACGGACTCACTGTGCTGGCCATCTGGCGTGAAGGGCGCGCCTACCGTACCAATTTGCACGATCTGCCGCTGCGCTTTGGTGAAGCACTCTTGCTTTATGGCCGTCGGGATAAGCTGGAGCTGATGGACAGTGAGCCGGACTTCATCCTGCTGACCGATATGGCCGCCAAGCCCCTGCGCACCGGTAAAGCCCTGACGGCGGTGCTGGTCATGGCGGCCGTCCTGCTTCCCGTGCTGCTGGGGTTCGTGCCCCTGGCCATAGCCGCGGTGGTGGGGATCGCCCTCATGGTGCTCACCGGCTGCCTAAAGATGGAAGAGGCTTACAGGGCCATTGAATGGCGGGCTGTCTTCCTCATCGCAGGCATGCTGCCACTGGGTACCGCCATGCAGGAGACGGGCGCAGCCAGCCTCCTGGCCCTTGGGGTGGTGGACGTCTTCGGCCAGCTGGGTCCGTGGGGAATCATCGTGGGACTCTACCTGCTCACCGCCCTGTCGACCCTGGCCATTCCGCCACCCGCCCTGGTGGTGATCATGGCTCCCATTGCACTGGAAACCGCAGCAAATTACGACATATCACCCCAAAGCATGATGATGGCCATCGCCATGGCTGCCGCTGCCTGCTTCATGAGTCCCGTGTCCCATCCCGCCAACCTGCTGGTCATGGGGCCCGGCGGCTACCGCTTCGGCGACTACCTCAGGCTGGGCCTGCCACTGACCCTGGTGGTGATGGTGGCCGTATTGCTGCTGTTGCCTGTCTTCTGGCCACTGTGACCGCCGCCGGACTACCATACGGTTGACCGAACACATCATTTACTTACACCCAAAGCATCATTACCCATGAAACCGAAGAAAGTACCCCTGGGGTTTTTCCCCACACCCCTTTATGAGTTGAAACATTTTGGCAGGCGCCATACCGGCCACCGTATCTTCATTAAACGGGATGATCACACCGGCCTGGCATCAGGCGGCAACAAGACGCGCAAGCTGGAGTACCTG
>SKNE01000080.1 GCA_007120675.1 Bacteroidales bacterium | reverse complement strand
TGGCCCGGTGGTCCGGGTACTCGAAGCTTTCCACCAGGCTGCCGTCCAGTTCCACCAGGTGGATGTAATTGTTCCAGAAGTCGACGATCCACAGGGAGTCGCCCTGCATGGCCAGGTCCCACGGCTGATCACTGGGCGGGGTAAAGCTGGAGATCTCCGTTCCGTCACTGTCCAAATGGTGTATGGTGCCAGGGTTGGGAAAATAGGTGGCTACGTAAAAGTTCCCGTCATCCCAGGCGATGCCTGACATGTAGGAACCGGGCAGGTCCATTTGCGACACCAGGTTGCCGTCCATGTCGATCTCCCAGGCCTGTGCCGGACTGGTGGCTCCCGTCTGTTCGATGGTCCAGAAGTGCTGTCCGTCGTAAGTCAGTCCCAGGGTGTTGTCCTGCGGCCCGTTGAACAGCAGCTCCAGGTCGCCCGTAGCGGGATCGAAGCTGTACACCTGGTGCCCCACATTACCGTAAAGGCCACCGATGTAGATCAGGTTACCATCGGAGGCCAGTCCCCCGGCATTGTTGTGTATGGCGTACTGGTTCACAATGGTCCAGCCACTGTCGTCACGGGGCATGGTTTCGCCAGCGAAGAGCGACAATGGCAGGAGGAAGGAGATCATTAATAATGTGCTGAAAGGGTATTTGTTTTTCATGGGGATGAAGTTTTGGTTGTGTCAAAAAGTGCGCGCAATATAAGCATTCTGCAAAAATTCCCGGCACATCGTTCTTTTCCTCCCGAAGATACAAAAAATAAAACCTTGGCACATATGTTGGTTTTTCGTATTTTAAAGTCCCAATCCCGCCGTATCGGGTATAAATGTCGCCAGCGAGCTGCCAATACACCGCTTAGAGGTGCTGGATGTGTCCGGACACACACTGATGAACCTGGAAGTCAAAGGCAAGGGGAATGTTCATGTGGACATCTCATCGCTGGCAGCGGGGATGTATATGCTCCGTGCCGTATTGGGAGACAGGAGCGTCCAGGTGGTGCCATTCATTAAACAGTGAGAACCGGGTGGTGCTTTTCATCCAGCAGTGAGAGCCAGATGGCGCCATGCATCAAGCCATAAGGACCGGGTGGTGCTTTTCATCCAGCAGTGAGAGCCAGATGGCGCCATGCATCAGGCCGTAAGGACCGGGTGGTGCTTTTCATCCAGCAGTGAGAGCCAGATGGCGCCATGCATCAGGCCGTATGGACCGGGTGGTGCTTTTCATCCAGCAGTGGGCGATGGATTGGCTTGCCTGCTCACTTGTGAGGGGCCATACTGCCCTGGGCGGGGTTTTGGATCAGGGCGCTGCACCGGGCGGCCACGGCAGGGTTTTAGGGTGGCAGGGTTCTGCTCGGGGCGGCCACGGCAGTGTTTTGGATCAGGGGTCCGCGCCAGGCGGCCACAGCGGTGAGCCCGTCGCCGTCAAGGCAGCAATGCAGCCTCTTCCACCTGGATGATCTCCATGCCATCCCCGTCATAAACAAAGGCGATGAGGGAGCAATGATCCGCCACCCATTCTTCATCAAGCACCAGGGAATAGCTCCTGGAAAAACTGTCGCCCGCCGATACCGGACCCGTGGAGACCTGCTCACCAAAGGCACCGTTGAGTGCAGCACGCAGAACGTATTTATGGTTGTAGTCCTCTATCACCCCGGAGGGGTAAGCAGGGTTGTTGGTGCGCTGCGGTTTGATGATGTTGCTTTCGGTAAGGAATACGGACAGGTGGTAGGTCCCTTCCGAGGGCAAAATGGCATCCACCCCAATCTCAACCTCCAGCTGGTGGCTCCCTGCATCATAAGCAACATCCATCTGGATGCGGGAGGCGGGCTCCTGCTCCATGAGCTGGCTGACCACCTCACCCCAGGCTGAAGGTCCCATCAGGCGACTGCCGTCCACCGGAACGCGATTCACCATCCCAATGGGATTTTGTACCACATCAAAGAAATCGTTCAGGGCATCCCCTGCCGGTGTCTGGAAATCGTATTCAAACGTGCCAGGACTCACCCTGGCGAACCATCCTGCGTGGATGGACATGATCACCAGGCGGTCACCATAAAAGTCCTTCAGCTCCTGTGCAATGGCTGAACCCTCCGGGCAATTGGGACACTGGTGGCCTGTAAACTCCTCCAGCAGGATCTTCTGCACCAGCTCGCCATTTTCCTGGCCATTGCCGGGTCCCTCCTGCCCTGTCATGTAGGGTGGATCCACAATGTCGCAGGCCGGCAATGCAAAGAGCAGGCCTGCCAGGATCCATACCCATGGAAAGATGCTCCGGATAATCTGCATGAGAACGCTTTTTAATCGGTTAAGAAACAAATTCCTTTTGTGAACAGATCAATCCCGGCACGGCTTCCGTGTCCCTTTGCTGCCACCGCAACCAGGGATGGTAGCACATGCAGGTCAAAAACTGCTGGTCACCGTCAGTGTAAAGCCATTGGAGGCGGGTACACGGCGGCATACACCCCCCACGCAAATGATCCCCTCACGCTGCTTTCCATAGGAGAGGGCGAAGCGGTTCCCCCCCTTGCTATATCCGGCGCTCAGGGTATAATAATGAATGCGCAGGTCCTTGTCGTCATTGCCGTAATTGAACTGATCGCTGATGGCGAAGAACCAATTGGGTGCAATGGTGTATTCCACCATGGCCATGGCCCAGTCGCGGTTGTCCTGTTTGGTGGACAGGTGCTGGAGCTCCCATCTGAGGCTGCGCCTGTTGGGCAGGCGATAGGTCATGTCGGCTATCAATACGTGCGCGTGAACGGTCTCCTTGTCCACATAACCCTCTATCACATTCTGGTTGTAGGTGATATACGCATAGGAGAACAATGCGCGAAATGTCCTTGAAAAGCGGCGGCTGACCTCCAGGTTCACATCACGGAAATACAGCTCATCCCCCATGCGGAAAAAGTCAGACCGGTAGCCATCCGTTCCCCTCTGCCCGATGGGAATGGTATCGTGGATCTGTTCTTTATGGATGGCATTGGCCTGGCTGTAATTTAGCGTGACGTTGGTGCCGAAGGGACCTCCCAGGAGTGTCTCCCTGGGGATGCTGAATGTCAGTTCGGCCATGAAACCGATCTCGCCGTTGGGCTGGGTGGCGTAGGGATACATGCCGCTCAGCGAATACAGGTGCTGCCTCGTGGTTGGTGGAAGGTAATTGATGTTTAAGTCATTGCCCGTGGCATTGCGGTCGCTGCGAAAGCCCATGTTGTCTATCCGCTTGGCCGACAGCAGCAGGCCGATACCCTGCACCGCATAGCTCCCGGTGAGATGCAGTGCCTGCCCGTCCTTATAGATGAAGTTGTTTTCGGCCGAGGGATCATTCACCTTGTGGGCGTATTCGGCGCTGATGTTCACCGGGCCCCTGACAAACTGAAGGCGTCCCGCCATGGCGGCCACGTTTTCGGGCAGGTTAAACAATGGGTTCTGGTCCCGCTGGTACTTGCTCACCACGCTTCCACCCAGGGTCCACCGGCTCCTGCTCTCAGCCATCCGGGGGATGACGGAGTTCAGCACCACCCTGGCATCGAAGCCACGAACGATGCCGGGTCCCGTGTCGAAAAAGAGGCGCTGCTGCCCAATCACTCCCCTGAGCGTTACCCCGTCCATGGGACGGTATACCAGGCGCAAACCATCCATGGCGTTATCCACCCCCAGGTTGCGCTCTTCATAGGTTCGGAAGACCAGTCCGTTGCCAAACTGCTCATAAAAATTGCCCGCGGTGACCTCCAGGTTCTCCCTTGAATAGCTGGCAAAGCGATAGGGTATTCCGTTGCCCCTGTAACGCGGGTCATATCCCAGCAGGGCGTTCTGATAGCTCTCGTAGCGGACTCCCAGGGTGAAGCCGCGATAGGACATATTGAGGTTGGCAAAGCCGTTCATCAGGATCTTCTCCGGCACTTCCGGGGCACCAATCAGGGAGTCGGAAAAGTAGTACTGTGCATCCATCTGGAAGTTACCCCATATGCGGGCCCCATCCAGTAAGTCCCTGGCCTGCAGGGCAGGCTGCGAGACAAAAAGCAGTAATAACAGTAGCACCGGCCGGTGGACCAGTGATCTTGTGGGGCAAGCCATCATTCATCCAGTAATTCCATCAGCAAATCGTACATTTCCCATTCCATCCCGTCAGAAAAGGAGGTGTGCTGGTAGACCACCTCTCCTGCACCATTGAGGATGAAGGTGTGTGGCACGATGTTCACCCCCATGGCGCGCCGGAAGTCCCCGTTCTCGTCCAGGTAAAACTCGTATTCCCACCCCCTGCCACTGACCATGGGCAAGACATTGGGACGGGTACGGGCATCGTCGGTACTCACGGCAATGAGCTTGAATCCGTGGTCCTGCCATTCATGATAGATCTCATCAATGGCATCGAGTTCCTTCAAACAGGGCCTGCACCAGGTGGCCCAAAAGCTGATTACGAAAGGCTTCCCTTCGTTGCTGAGGGTGCTTGTGCTGACCTCCCTGCCATCCATGGTGGTGATGGTCAGGTCAGGTAAGGTAGATCCCGCCTGGGAAAAGAGAGGCAGTGAGCAGGTGCCCATGAGTAGGGTGAGCACAATAATGGCTTTTTTCATTGAGTGATGGGTTTAATTGGACTTATCTGCTTGTAAAGATAATTGTTTTGTGCAGGGGGCCCTGCCCTGTCAGCATTTGCAGGAAATATATTCCCGGGCCCAGGTGGCGCAGATCCAGCTGAATCTCCCCGGAGGATGTGTAAGGGGCATGATCCGGGGAATGCAGCATCCGGCCTGTGGCATCGTAAATGCGGATGGCATCAGGGGTCAGGTCATCGGGCAAACGGAGGGTAAACAGGCCCTCACCCGGATTGGGATAGACAGAAAACCGACGGCCCGGATCGGACTCATTCACCGAGGTCTCGTCGCCGTCGCCCCCCTCATCATCCCCGTTGTCACCGTCACCATCTCCGTTATCACCATCCCCATTATCATCGCCATTGCCGTCATCATCCTCATCGTCTCCATCCGATTCCTGGTATGCCACCCGGCTTGTCTGAAAAATGGCAAAGGTGTCCATGTCCTGGACAAAGGCAAGCACCTCTATGTCTTCTTCGGTGAGTTCCGCATTGCCCAGGTAGTAATAAAGGTCAATGTGGTAAATGTCTCCCGCAAATTGAGGGGGGAGATAGCTGCCATTGGCATCGGGCAGAAAACTACGCATCACGTGGTAGAAGTCTTGTTCCCCGTTAGATCCCGGGGGGACATCAAAACCAATGTGGTCCTGGGTAACGCTCACCATGAGGCGCAGGTTGGCCGCCGGCATGTCCACAAACGACTCCACTTCCACCTGCACGTGCATTAGGTCGTCCACCACTGTATAGATTGCATCAATGGCAAATCCGGCGGGACGGTTGTGCTTCAGCTGCATCCTGTCGTGACTCACGTATTCGGCCGATCCCTGGTGGACGGATCCGATGACGGCAAAGGGCGAATAGGTCACCTGGTAAAACGCCCGCCTGATATCGTTGTCCTTGTCGTTAAGCTGGTAGATGGGACTGTTCTCGTGTCCGAAGGGGTGGTAAAAGATCATGGCATAAATCTCCTCATGCTCGTCCACCATATCCCTCAGTTGCGGGTTCAGCAGGGCGCAGCTCCCGCAGTTCATGCTGGAGAAGCTCTCCAGCAGGGTGAGCTCCCTTGCCGGCAGATACTCATAAACGCCCACATCCAGCAGCAGGGTGTCGCTGGCACCTTCCTCCACGGGAGCGCCATTGAGCCCGGAAAACCAGACCTTCAGCTGGTGGGTCCCATCGCTCTCGGGCAGCCAGGGGTTGTGGGCCTGGTAGTAAAAAGGGATCATGGGGTTCAGTCCAATTTCATCAAAAAAGGTGGTCTGGACCTCTTCCCCATTCACCTGGTAATGCAGGTAAAGTGAGTTCAGGCTACCGCTGCCGATAAACGTCAGCTCGCCGTGTACCTGGTATTCTGAGGCCACCACGGCCAGGGGGCCGCCGAAGAAATAATCAAGGCGGACATCGTGGATTTTCGGATTCGCCCCTGAAGCAAGGAGGGGCAAGCCCAGGATAAGGAAAAGGCTGATTAAATGAATGTTTCTGCCTGTCATGAGTCAGATGTTTCCCTGCAGCTCCCGGAAGCGCCCAATGGCGGGTCACTGCAGATGGTGTAACATATGTTTTCACAATGCTCCTTTGCGGGAACCCAAAACAGGTTCCCCGCAAAAGAGCAGATCAGAGGCAAATCCTCCCCCGGGCCCGGGATGCCCGCAAAGGAGATTACCTGAGAATGGAAACGCGTTTTACGATCCGATTGTTTGGTGTCCTGATCTCCACCATGTATATTCCATCACGGACACCAGCCAGATCCAGTCTTGCCTGCTGTCCATCCAGCGACGACTCCAGCACCGTGCTGCCGGCGGCATCGATCAGGCGGATGAATGCCCTCCCGTCAAACCCGGAGGCCTCTATGAAAAGTGCTGAGCTGGCCGGATTGGGATAAACAGACACATCGGCCTCTGTCAGTGTCATGATGCCGGTCTGGTCTTCGGTGGTGAAGTGCACATGGTGGGTGGGGGTGACATCCCCATCGACGCCCATCACGGGAACCAGCTCCAGGATATATTCTGTGTTGTGGATAAGCATCTCCACCGGCGATACGTGAATCTCCGTGTGGTCTTCGTTGATGACAGCAGTAAATTCAACCGCACCATGGCCATTTGATTCGCTGAAGCCGACCAGGTCGTGCAGGCTCTCTTCGGTGATCCCGGAACCATCCTCGTGGCGAAGGGGCTGGTTGGAAGTGATCACAAAGGTATGGTCCAGGGGAATCCCCGTGGCCCCGTCTTCCACATCGAAATGAATGACGGGTTCGCCGTAGGTGTCGCGTGTGGTAAAGCTGATGCTGCCACCTTGGATGGCCTTTTCAGAGTCCACGCCCATCACGTCCTCCACGTGTACTATGTAAGTGGTAAGAAAGTCCAGCATGAAGTCAGGCTGCAGTCCAAACACCTTGTTATCATCGAGGATGTAAGGGGTATAGTCAACCGGCTCACCGTCTGCGGTTTCAAAGCTGAATAGCTCATGCATGTTATCCACCGTGATGGCCGTGCCATCCATGAAGGTCACCGGCTCATCGTAGATGGCCTCAATGGCGATGTCGGGCTCCACATCCTCCTGTCCGTGGCTGAGGTTAAAGCTGACAAACTTGCCGCTCGACATATAAGCGCTCTGGTATATCTCCTGAGACTCATGGTGCTGAACAAAAACCACCACCATCAGTTCATCCATCTCCTCCACATTGGTGGTGGACATATCGTGGTCGAAGCTGAAATGGTAGGCTTCGTTGGCACTCAGGTTGACCACCGTACCCTGGGCATTGGGCATCATCTTGTGCATTACGTGGTGAAATTCCGTCTCCCCGTTGGTGCCGGTATTTCCGTAAGTCACCGATTCGATGATCACCACGTGCAGGCGCGACTCGGGAAAGGTAGCGTAAGGCATCACCGTTCCTTCGATGGAGATGTGGTCGCCATCGATCTCATAGGATCCTTCGATCTGCATGAAAGCCGGGACCTGCAGGGCCTGCTGCAGGGCGTTGGTAACGACCGATGCGTTGGTGGCCACCTGGTTCCCTTCCAGCATGAGGGCGGGAACGCCGGATACCCCGTAGTACATCCTGCGCACGCCCCCCTCCGGGGTATAATAGGGGTCACCGGCACCAGGCCAGTTCATCTGGTATTTGATCAGGGTGATATCCTCTGCATTGTTGTAAGTGAAGTTATTGAAGAAACCGTTGTTGAAGGTGGCGCAGGGGGGACAGGTGGAGCTGGTGAACATCTCAAAGAGGGGCCGCCGCGGAGCGGAGTCATAGGCCACGGAAACGGTCTGCGACATGCTGTCGTTTTCAGGGGTGTCGTCGGCCGGCTCACCGTTCACATTGGAGATGGAAACCGTCAGCTCATAGGTGCCTGGATCCAGGTCCAGCATATCATCCGCCTCAAAGCTTAACTGCTCTCCCAGTTCCAACTCCAGGCCGCTGTAGGAGGTGGTATGGATCTCTCCCTGGTCAACCTGCCAGTGCAGGTCAAAAGAGTTGATGGGGTCAGTGCCCAGGTTCACCACGCTGCCCGTTACCGGGGTAAAACCTGCCAGTAAGGGAGGAACGGTGATGCTGTTCACCGCCAGGTCAAACTCCTGGGGTATCATCACCTGGACATCGTCCAGGTACCAGAAGTTGATGTTGAAGCTGTTGCCTGAGAAAAAGAAGCCAAGCTGCAAGTCATCGCTGCTCACTTCACTGCCATCCAGCTCCACGCTCACCTCCTGGGCTGGTATGTTGCCCGTGGGATTTACGATCTGCCACACATTGTTCCAGGCGCCTCCATTGGTGCGCACGGCCAGTCCCAGCGAATAGGCCCCGCCGTAGTGGTCCACCATGTGCCGGAAAGAGATGAGCAGAATCCCTGAGTCATTGTCCGAAAGATCCAGGGAGGGGGAGACCAGGTGAGTAAGCCCGGAAAATTGAGGGGTCCAGCTGAAACGGGCCTCCGGGGCAGCGCCCCCGGCATTGGCAGTGCTCACCACAGACCAGTTGGTGGGATGGGCGCTGATGGACCATCCATCAGGCGGCATCTGTCCGCCGCTGAAATCCTCGCTCAGGGCAATTTGTGCGACAGCCAGGCTGCCAGTCATTAACAAAGCGATGAAAAAGGTAATTTTCTTCATGGGTTTTGGTTTTGTGTTTAAACTGTTTGTTTGAATGAGTGTTTCGAAGCGATCAGGGCAGTATTTCAATGAGTTTTTTTGGATATTGTGCTTGTGAAGCCCGCTGGAGAAAAATGCCCGAAACCCGATCCAGGCACTGGCCTTACACAGGGCATTGGTAGTTTACCCCTGCAGACAAGGCTCATTGGATGATCAGCTTGCCAGAGGCCATTTGCCTGCCATCCACCAGCAGGCTGTAGAATGACATACCCCCCGGCAAATCGCTAGTGTCCAGATAGATGCTTTGTCCCCCGGCAGGCAGCGACACACGCTTAAGGAGAGAGCCCGTAACGGAGTAAACTTCCAGCAGGGCCTCCCCGCTGCCATGCGGCAGGGAATACCTGAACATCGTTTGGCTGTTGGCGGGATTGGGATGGGGGCTGGATAGGTAAACGCCGTTTGCATCTGCCTCGGTTACTGAAGTGGGATCGGTGGTTTCAAACACCACCGTGGCGATCACCTCTTCGAAGGCATCATTCCGGCTGAAGAATTCATAGTCGATGATGCTGATGCCCACCTGGCCCTGGGGGTAGTATTCCAGGTAAAAATCGGTATCAGAAGATGTTTCTCCCGGAGGCAGGATGATGGGATCCGGACTTTCGTATACTTCGGGCGAAAAGCAGTAATCATCCCAGCAAAAGGCGTTGAATGTGCCTTCCAGGATGTCCACCTCTACCTTTCGGACCATCACCTGCATGTCCTCGTCAGAGTCGTTATGGAAAAAGAGATCGCCCTTTATCAGGTTGGCGTGCGCATCGCCATGCACATAGAGGGTGTCCCCGGTGATGTCATTGCCATCGGCGTCCAGCAAGATCAATCCCTGGCCGTGAACCAGGGGTCCGAGGAACAGAAAAACAAAAAACAGGGGGTAGATTTTCTTCATTTTCAACACTTTATTTGTTTTGCTCCTGGTAGTCAAAGCCTGACATTTGAGCCTTTACATGCATCCCTTGCAGCAGACCTTTCAGGAGATGGTTTGTTTTGTGGAAGTTCGTTTGATATAGATTTGTAGATACAAAGATAAATATTTTTTACGTAGTCCTTCTTAACCTGCACTGCTAATGCAGGATAAAAGTCTCTGACTTTTCAAAGACCGTCTCATCCCCTGTTTTTTGTACCTTTAACGGACCCTTAGATTACCGAGGGAGGTTCCGGGCTATTTGTCCCCCTGCTCAGAAAGTATTTTCCATGATGGGTCGGAGGTGTCCCGGCCCGGTTTTTCCTGGAGGGGATGCCAGACAAATCAGACCCTATAGGGCATTACGAAACAAAACATTGCACTGAGATGAAAGCACTTCTGACCCTTGTTCTTTTCACCGGCCTCCTTGCGGGGGTCCAGGCCCAGTTTGTTACCCCGGGCGATGGCGAAACTTACGGCATGGACGACCTGGTGAGCATCAGCGGTGGCGTGGTGACCTTCGACGGGGACGCCTACCTGGTGCACCAGGACCTGACCATCTCCGGTCCCGATGCGCTGGAGATCCTGGATGACATCACCGTAAAGGTGGCGTTTGATAAACGGATCATCGTCAATGGCACCCTGGTGGTGGACCCTCCCGAGGAGGTTCTGTTCACTGCCATGCAGATTCCCAACCACTTCAGGGGCTTCCGCTTTGAGGACGCGGGCGAAGGCACGCTCATGCGCAACACCATCGTGGAATATGCCGGGGGCATCCAGTTGATCGGCACAAACATGTTATTTGAGCACTGCACCATCCGCCATTTCAACATGTCCAACACCAGTGCGGCCATCAACTTACACACTTCCCACCCGGTGATCCGGCACAGCCTGTTCCTGGAAAATGCCGGTGCAGCCATTGGTGGTGGAGCCAACGTGCAGAACTCCCCCCAGATCCTTTACAACGAATTCATCCACAATGGCACGGCCAACACCAACAGGCCGCAGATCAACCTGGGCCCGGGTGCCGCAGACACACTTAAGATCGTAGGCAACCATATCGAAGGGGAATATGATATGGCCGGCGGCATTGCCGTTGCCAACCTGATGTCGGTGGGACATACAATCGCCCTCGTCAAGGACAATATGGTGGTGAACAACCGTTACGGCTACGCCGGCATGGGCAGCCAGATTACCTCCATAGTGCACGACAATCACTTTATTGACAACAACATACAGGGGCAACCCATGCTTGGGGGCAGCGGCCTGAACTTCATGGGGGGCATCACCAACACGGCCCATGTCAGGGGCAACGTCATCAAAGGCAATTTGTGGGGCATCACCATACAGAACAATGCCCGCCCCAACCTGGGTGAGGAGGACAATGACCTCACGGGTTTCAATGTGATTGAAGCAAACGAAAACTCGGGCAGCACCTTCGGACTTTACAACAACACCCCGGAAGCCATCTTCGCCCAGTTCAACTATTGGGGTACGGATGACGAAGAGGAAGCCGCCGGATACATAGTGGACCAGGCAGATGATCCAAGCCTGGGACCGGTGACCTATCTGCCCATTTGGATCCCGGAGAACCTGGTGGAGTCCCTTGTCCTGGAAGCCCAGTACAATGAAGGCCTGGATGAGGATGTGCACGCCACCATCGACCAGGAGGAACAGACCGTTCACCTGCTTCTGCCGGCCGGCACCGACGCGACCGCACTGGTACCCACCATCACATTGTCTGCCTTCGCCATGGTGGATCCCCCTTCCGGCGAACCGATGGACCTGTCAGCGCCTCAAGAGTTTGTGGTTACGGCCCTTCACGGGGAAGAAAGGACCTATACCGTCACCGCCGAAGAGGCAGGGCCCGATGTGTTCCAGGTAAACTTCCATGTGGATTTAAGTGGGGCCCTGGACTACGAGCTGTATGGCTTTGATCCGGACACGCACCACATCTTTCTTACAGGCGACATGAGCGACTGGGCTGAGCCTGGCAGCGATCCGGCCCTGGTCATGGAGATGATTGACCAAGACCCCCTGACCTACGGTATTACATTTGACCTGGAAGCGGGCATCTATGATTACAAGTACTTCTCTGATCTGATTGGTGAGGGATGGTACGGGGGCGAATGGGTGGGCGATCCCCACCGCCAGGTGGAGGTGAGCAGCCACATGACGGTGGAGGATTCCTTTGGCTCGGGTTGGGAAATGTATAAGCTGGAGTTTGTCATCCTTGATCCCGCGGGGAATCAGATTCCGGATGCCACCGTTCACCTTGACGGCATCACAAACGAAACCGGCCATTATGTATTCTGGGTCAAGCTTGGAGAGTATGATTACTGGGTGCAAAAAGATGGGTTTCATACGGCAGAGGGCACGGTGGAGGTGTCCTTCCACATGAACCTGGAAGTGGTCCTGACACCTTCAGACACACAGGTTGCAGAAGCTGTCACGACGGATGTCAGGGTGTACCCCAATCCGGCCAGCGACTGGATTATCCTGGAGTCAGATCACGATATCCTGGGAGTCGCACTCTTCGACCTTCTGGGCCAACAGGTCTACACCGCAGAGATCGGTGGGCGGCGCCACATGGTGGACTGCAGCCGCCTGGAAAACGGACTGTATTTTCTGCAGATCACCACCTTACGGGGCAAAGAAACACGCCGGGTGATCCTTCAGTGATAAAGGCCATGGAAGCCTGTAGTGATAAGGACCTTGATAGCCCGCCGTTACAAGGGCCTTGGGAGCCTGCCGTGAATTGAAAGGCCAGGCCCGGAAGGGATCGCGATGACGGTGCACCTGATCCTACAGTGACCAGTCAGGGAAGATCGGCAACGGTGCCCCCAATCATGCAGTGACCAGCCAGGGAAGATCGGCGACGGTGCCCCTCTACGGTGACCGGCCAGGGGGGTTACTTTTGGAACATTTTGGCCCAATGCTTGTTACTTAATAAAAACCTCCCATGAAACAATCTTTCCTTTTTTCACTGCTGCTGCTTTTTTTTGTTAAAGGCATTGAGGGAAGCGTACCGG
>SKNE01000299.1 GCA_007120675.1 Bacteroidales bacterium | reverse complement strand
GGCACCACCTGTCTCAGGGTTTCGCCGGCTGAGCTGTCCCGCATCAGCGGACTGAAGTCGCCCAACAAGGTGCTGGCAGTGGCCAGGCAGGCTGCATCTGCCATGCCGGGACATTTTGGCAGCGACGAGCTGGTGCTGTTACTGGACGATATCCGCGATCCGGGCAACATGGGCAGCATCCTGAGGACAGCCGACTGGTTCGGACTTCGGCATGTATATTGCTCCCGGGAATGCGTAGAGGTGTACAATCCCAAGATCATACAGGCCAGCATGGGTTCGTTCCTGCGCGTGCGAACCCACTATACTGACCTGTACGAACTGGTTATCAGTCTGAAGGGCCGCTTGCGCCTATATGGCAGCTACATGGAGGGGACGGATGTGCTGCGCAACCCCCTGGAGCTTCCGGCAGCGCTTGTGGTTGGTAACGAGGCCAGGGGTATCTCTGACCGGCTTGGTGGTCTGCTGGACGACCGGCTGGCCATCCCGGCCCATGGCGGCAAACGGTCAGGGGAGCGGGCGGAGTCCCTCAATGCAGCCATGGCGGCGGGCATCATCATATCCTGCTTCCGTCGCGGTGCCTGGAAAAGCTGAACATTTGGCGCAGGGGCATTGTTACCCTTTTAACGATAATACAAGGCGCCATCCCACGAAAGTGGAGTACCTTTGAGGAGCCAAAATAAGACCACAGAACCCACATACATACAAAACCATGGAAGTCATTATCCTTGCCATACTGCTGCTGGGCCTGGCCATAGGGGGCATAGCCATCAAAATGTTTGTAAAGCCGGGTGCCACCTTCACCAAGTCGTGCACGAGCACCTATGATCCCGACTCGGGCAAGGTGCGCTCCTGCTCCTGTGCATCGGGCGTGCCCGAGGACTGTGATAGCCAGAAGAGCTAAAGACCGCTCCAGGTCCGTACGTGCTGCGGTGTCCGGACGGACTGCCGCATCACTCCCGGTCAGCTCACCAATTGTCGCATGTGTTCATTCTTGAGTACCGAGAAGAATTCCCTCACGGCTGGTTGTTCTGAGCGGATGGCTTCCGACAGTGGCCCTTCGAAGGCCACCACCCCATTGTCCAGGAAGACGATGCGGTCGGCTACGCGCAAGATGCTGGACACTTCATGGGTCACCAGTATGATGGACATCCCCATTTTTTCCTTCAGGTTGAGGATGAGGCTGTCCAGCGACTCCAGCGATACAGGGTCAAGGCCGGCGCCGGGCTCATCACAGAAGAGCAGGGGAGGGTTCATCACGATGGCCCTGGCCAGGGCGGCCCGTTTCAGCATCCCGCCGCTGAGCTGGGACGGGTACAGGTGGAAAGCGTGGGAGAGGTTGACCAATGAGAGCTTCATCATCACAATCTCGTCGATCAAATCATCCGGCAGATCGGAGTGCTGGGCCAGGGGGAGGGCTACATTCTCCGCCACGGTGAGTGAATTGATCAGGGCGCCGCTCTGGTAAAAAACCCCCATCTGCAGGTAGAGCTCAACCTGCTCCACCTCCCTGAGGCGTGAAACGTCCTTGCCCAGCACCTTTACCAGTCCGCGTTTAACCGGATACAGGGAAAGGAGGTGCTTGAGCACGGTGGTTTTGCCTGAACCGCTGCCACCGAGTATCACACATACCTCCCCCTTATGGGCCGTGAAGGATACGTCGGACAAAACGACCGTATCGCCAAAGGCGGCATAAAGTGATTGAACCTCCACCACCTTCTCTTTGTCCATCTCATCCAGGATCTCTGTATTCATTTGTTGTCTATCATTGTATAAGGTCATTGCGTGTCGTCCCGGCGATCCGCCTTACCCAAGCCTGGGCTGGGTGCTTTTCGGGGACTTTGCCATCAGGCCCCGGCAGGTTAGCCCGGCAACCCGGTCCACTAGCTCTTCCCCAGATTAATAAAACAGGACACCCAGTATGGCATCGGCCAGTATCACCAGGGTGATGCTTACCACCACCGCAGCGGTGGTCATTCGTCCCACCCCCTCGGCGCCGCGCTCCACCCTGAAACCGTAAAAGCTGCCGGTAAGAACGATCAGTCCGGCATACACCTGGCTTTTTACCAGGGCGGTGTAAAGGTCTTTCATCATCATGATGTCCTGCATCCTGTTGATGAAGATGTGCGGGGTGATGTCCAGGTACACATTGGCGGCCAGCGCACCGCCCGTGATCCCCGCCACATTGGCAAAGACGATCAAAAAAGGGAGGGTGAGCATACAGGCGTACAGCTTGGGCACCACCACGAAGCGATTGGGATTCAGTCCCATGGTTTTGAGGGCATCCAGTTCGGCGGTGACCTTCATGGTACCGATCTCGGCTGCGATGGCCGACCCGCTGCGTCCAGCCACCAGGATGGCCGTGATCAGTGGTCCCATCTGGCTCATGATGGAGAACACCACCAGGTCGACCACAAAGATGTTGGCCCCAAAAATCCGCAGCTGACCGGCAGAGTGCAGGGCGATCACGTAACCGATCACAAAGGAAAGAAATACAATGATGAGCACTGCGTTGACGCCAATCAGTACGGCCTGGTTCACCACCTCCCCCTTGCGCCGCACCTTGGTGCGGAACAAGTCGGTGATGCCCCAGTAAAAGACATTGGCTGCCAGCAAAAGGAATCCAAACAAGTAGTTGCTGAAGAAGCGGTGGATCGCATCACCTGTTCGCTCCAGCCATCCTGCCTTTAGGGGCTGTGCCACGGCGATTCCCTCATCGGGTGAGAACAGCCGGATCTTGTCCAGCACCGTGGCCGTGGCACCGGACATTTCAACCCGGATATTCTTTTCCCGCATTTTTTGCTGCACGTAGTGCAGTGCCATGACCCCTGCGCTGTCCACGTTCTCCAGCAGTCCCAGGTCGATGTGCAGCGACTGATGGTGTTCGGGCCGGAAGCACCGGAAGAATC
Source organism: Bacteroidales bacterium (assembly GCA_007120675.1). Classification (GTDB taxonomy): domain Bacteria; phylum Bacteroidota; class Bacteroidia; order Bacteroidales; family UBA7960; genus PUPG01. The sequence continues at coordinate 9,750 of SKNE01000299.1, read as the reverse complement.
CTGCTATGAAGTCAGGCGCCTGGTCGATGGTGAGCTGCCCTTTCATTTTCAACACCTGACCATCGAGGCGGGCCAGGGCCTCGTCACCGCAGCGAATGTCCCGGGGTAAGCTATGGCGCTTTTTTCGCATGGCTTTGTGTCTCCTTTGTTGCTGGACTTATTTTTGCAGGCTTTGTATACTAAATGCCTGCAGCTCTTCCTGGAAAAGCCGGCTGATGGCGGTGGCGAACTCGTTCAGGTTTTTTTTCTCCAGCTCTTGCGTGCGATCCGCCACATGCCTGTGAATCAACTGTTTTCCGTCTTCCATGTCGTACAGGCTAAAGACAAAATGTACGCGCGCACCCACCCCCTGCTGGCGGGTGTCCAGCTCCAGGTGGTGCACTTCGGTTTCCAGCCGATAGTTGGCCGGGGTGATCAGGCGGCCGTGGACGATCTGCTCGAATACGGGAAAGGCTTCAAAGAAATCCAGGCTCAGCTGGGTCATGGCCTGTTCGGGCCTGACAGCCCACTCATTGAAGGTGAAATAGCGGAGCTGGTGTGAAGCCGTGCGCATCGCTATCTGGTGACTGGCATAGGCGGGGGCCACCCACACACTGGCTATCTCACAGGTTCCGGCCATCGTGCCAAGGCCTTCGGGCCAGGGTGCGCTCCACTCCCTGTCGTACTCGATCAGGTAAAAATGCTGGCTTGCCGGCTGGCTGCTGCGACAAGCTGCCAGAGCAATGAGGAGCGAGGAAATGATGAGTATGCGCTTCATATTTATTCAATTAAACATTACACATTCCAACAGTGAATCATCGGGACACTGGGTTATCCGGGGCTTCGCCCACTCGCCCGATCGCGCTGTAGGTTATTTGCCGGGCATGGGGAGAGGCCGGTTCCCTTCCTTATCAATCCTGATCCAGCAGCTTATCGGCCGTATCGTCCAGGCGTGTTCTCCGGATCAGCACGGAGGGGTTGGCACTGGCCTTTCGCGACAGGTCGTGGATATTGTTGAGCGTATACTGCAGCAGCATGAGGTTTTCAGTGAGCGCGGCACTTCCCTTGTCCACATCTTCCCCCACTTTGCGCAGCAGCAGTTGTGTTTCCGCCGTGGTGGCAGCCAGCTGTTCGATCAGCTCGTTGAGGTTGGTCTCTTTCAGCGTGACAGACAGGTCGCGGAAATTCCCCAGCACCTCGCTGAGGGTGTCGCCCTGCATGATTTCGTTGAAACGTGCCACAGCCATGAAGAGCTCGTCGGAGGTCTTATCCAGCTCGCCGGTGAACTTCTCCAGCGAGGCAACGGTTTGGCGCACCCCCTCCCGGTTTTCGTCAATGAGTCCGTCGATGCGGTTCATGCTCGCGCCGGCCTCCCGTGTGAAGGCGGAGATGTCTTCGGCGGTTTGTGTGAAGGCGCGCATATTGTCGGGATGGGTAAACACCTGCAGGTTGTTCAGCACCTGCTCCAGCTTGAAGTAGATGTCTTCGGCCTTTCCGGTGATGTCCTCGGCAAAGGAGGTGCCGGCACGCAGGGTGTCGCCCGGCGCCATGAATGCAGCCTCTTGTGTCCCGCCACGGATCTCGATGGTGCGCAACCCCGTGATGCCCATGGCTACGATGTCGGCCACGGCATCTTCCTTGACCGGGGTGTCTTCCTGCAGGGCCAGGCGAATAATGATGGTATTGACGTCAACCGGAGAGATGCTGATGTCGGCAATGGAGCCCACGTTGATGCCCATGAACTTCACCGGACTGCCCACCTCCAGTCCGCCGACGGACACGTTCTGGTAAGCCACGTAGTAATGCTCTTTCCTTTCCAGCAGGCTGCGGGCCGCAAAGTAGCCGATGAGCAGCAGCAGCAGGCCAAAGCCCACCAGGATGAATATGCCCAGGCGAATTTTTTGTGCTCTTTTCATAGGGTCAGTGTATTGCCAATGTGAAGGGTAAATATACGAAAGAATTTGGGAAAAACCTAAGGCCCCGGCAGACCATTATGCTTCTCTCGGCAGGTGGTGGCGGGCGCCCTGGGGAGGTGACAGCGTCTGGTACCGGTAGTCAGGAAAATCCGAGGTCGTGGCGACTTGTGTGCGGACTACAAGTCGTCGCGGGTGAGCAGCTGCAGGCCGGTGCTGGCGTAATAACCGAAACCGTTTTGCTCATCGGCGAAGATCAGGTAGGCTTCCAGGTCGTCACGCCCTTCCACGAAGCGGATGCTTGCCTGGAGTCCCATCACCATGAAGGCGGTGGCGTAGGCATCGGCCGACATGGCATCCGGGGCAAAGACGGAGGCACTCATCAGCTGGTGACTGACCGGTCCGCCGCTGGAGGGGTCGATGGTGTGTGATAGTCGCTGCCCATCTTCCACATAATAGTGCCGGTAATCGCCGGAGGTGGCCAGCCCCTGGTTTTCCATTTCCACAAAATAGTCCCACTCCTGCGGGGCATCCGCTTCAGGCGCCGGAATCTCAAGGCCGATGCGCCAGGGACTGCCATCCGGTTTCACCCCCCTGGCCACCAGGTCGCCCCCGATCTCCACCATGTAGGCATCTATGCCCTGTGAGGCCAGGAAAAGGCCCACCACATCGGCTGCATACCCTTTGGCGATGGCGTTGAAGTCCAGCTGCACCCGCTCATCCTCTTTGACCAGGTGACCATCCGCTGTCCACACCTTTTGGTAGCCCACAAAATCGAGGATGCTGTCTATCTTTTCCTGGTTCAGCTCCTGACGGTTCTCGAAACCAAAGCCCCAGGCGCTTACCAGGGGAAACACCGTCGCATCAAACGCGCCGTCCGTCTCGACTGAGACCTCCTGTGCCCGGCTGAATACCGCCATGAAGTGCTCATCCAGCAGGCTTTCCTCATTCCTGTTGACCCTCGACAGCAGTGAGTTGGGATCGTAGAAGGACATGGAGCGGTTGATTACGTCGAAGAGGCTGTCGATGGCCTCCTGGTAGACGGTGCCTTCTTCTTCATAATAAAGGACGGAATAGTAGGTGCCGAATACCACGCCCCGGATGCTCACCACCTGGGGTCCGCGATCCATGAGCTGGCATGATGTGAGCAAAAGGCCCATGGCTGCCAGGGCGATGAGGAGCTTTTTCATGGCGATGGGCAGTGTATCCAGGTTGACGGACAGTTTCTTCATGGTGGTGTCTGTTTTTTATCGGCCGGCAATAATGGTTCCGTATGCACAGAGATGTGTGTATCGTCACCGTATTTTTCGCGCAAACATTGTTCCAGCTTTACGGTGATGTCGTGTGCTTCTCTCACGTTGAGGTCTTCCTGCACCTGGATGTGCATGTCGATGGCGATGTTGCTTCCAATCTTCCTGGTTTTGAGGTCGTGGGGGTTGTGCACCCCTTTCACTGTGCCGGCGATCCCAATGATCTCCTTCTCTTTTTTTACCGGCAGGGATGTTTCCACCAGCTCTTCCAGCGCCTCCCGCGTGATGAAAAAGGCCGACTTAAATATAAAGAAGCTCACGATGATGGCGGCGATGGGGTCAAGGATCACCCACTGGCTGCCCAGGAATATGGCTCCGCTGATGCCCAACAGCGTGCTCAGTGAAGAGTAGACGTCGCTGCGGTGGTGCCAGGCGTTGGCAAGCACCACGCTGCTGTTGACAGCCTTGCCGGTCCGGAGCGTATACCTGAACAGGATCTCTTTGATCACAATGGAGGCGATGGCAGCGTAGAGAGCCACCATGCCGGGCCGATGCAGCGGACTGTCGCCGAAATGACCGATGATGTTCATTGTCCCGGAATAGAGGATACCCACCCCTACGCTGAACAGGACAATGCCCACGAAGGCCGTTGCCAGGGTTTCCACCTTGCCGTGGCCGTATTTGTGGTTGCCGTCACGGGGCTTGGAAGCCACCTTGAGGCTGCCGGCGATCACCAGGTCGGTCACAAAGTCGCTGATGGAGTGGATGGCGTCGGCCACCATGGCGGAGCTGCGGCCCAGGATGCCAGCCAGCAGTTTGACCAGGGTCAGTCCGATGTTGGCAAAGAAGCCAATCCAGATGACGCGGCTGGCGCGTGCGAAGCGTTGCTTACTCATAGCGGGACAAGTAAAAAAAGGCCCTGCATAACAGGGCCGGCAGATTATCCTCCAAAGTCGTCCAGGTCGATATTTTCCTCGGGAACCCCCAGGTTGTCGAGCATGCTCAGCACCGACTCATTCATGATGGGGGGACCACACAGGTAGTACTCCAGCTCCTCTGGCTCGGGGTGCTTCTTCAGGTAGTTATCCAGCACCACCTGGTGAATGAAGCCGGTATGGCCCTCCCATTTGTCCTCCGGCAGCGGCTCAGAGAGCGCGATGTGGAAGGTGAAGTTGGGAAACTCCTTCTCAATCTTGCGGAAATCCTCCTCATAAAACACCTCCCTTTTCGAACGGGCACCGTACCAGTAGGACACCTTGCGGTCGGTCTTCAGGGTGTGGAAGAGGTGGAAAATATGTGAGCGCAGCGGGGCCATCCCGGCGCCCCCACCGATATAGACCATCTCCCGGTCGGTATCTTTGATGAAGAAATCGCCGTATGGTCCGGATATGGTCACCTTGTCGCCCGGCTTACTGGAAAAAACATAGGAAGAGCATATGCCCGGGTTGACGTTCATGAACTTATTCCTTTTTCTGTCCCACGGCGGGGTGGCGATACGGATATTCAGCTTGATGATGTTGCCTTCGGCCGGGTGGTTGGCCATGGAGTAGGCACGGAAGATGGGCTCTGGGTTCACCATCTTCAAGTCCCACATATTGAGCTTGTCCCAGTCTTCGCGGAACTTCTCCCCCACCTCCATCTCCTTGAAATCCACCTTGCAGGCCGGCACATCGATCTGAATGTATCCGCCCGACTGGAAGTCCAGCTGCTCCCCTTCCGGAAGCTTCACCACAAACTCCTTGATGAAGGTGGCCACGTTGCGGTTGGAGACCACCTCACACTCCCACTTCTTGATGCCGAATATCTCCTTGGGTACACGGACATCCAGGTCTGCCTTCACCTTGACCTGGCAGCTGAGGCGCCACTTATCCTGTATCTCCTTTCGCGTGAAGTAACCCACTTCGGTGGGCAATATGTCGCCGGCACCGTCGAGCACCTGGCACTTGCACACGGCGCAGGTCCCACCCCCCCCGCATGCGCTGGGCAGGTAGATGTTGTTTTGCGACAGGGTGTTCAGCAGGGTGTCGCCTGAATTGACCTCCAGCTCTTTTTCTTCGTTGATGGTGATTTTCACGGGCCCGCTGGGCACCAGCCTGGCCCTGGCATACAGCAGGATGCCTACCAGCATCAGCATCACAAGGAGGAACATGACCACGCTGAGGGTGATGATCCAGAGGTTGCCTACATCTAACAGTATCATGGTGATTATCTTTTGTTTTTAGAGTTCGATGCCCATAAAGCTCATGAAGCCGATGCCCATGAGTCCGGTGATGATAAAGGTGATACCCAGTCCGCGCAGGGGTGCCGGCACGGCCGAATAACGAATTTTTTCGCGTATGGCGGCGATCCCCACGATGGCCAGGAAGAAACCCACGCCACTGCCCAGTCCGAATGAAGCCGCTTCAGCGATGTTGGCGTAGTTGCGTTCCTGCATGAAGAGTGATCCCCCGAGGATGGCGCAGTTCACTGCAATCAGCGGGAGGAAGATACCCAGGGAGCTGTGCAGGGTGGGGCTCACCTTCTCCACGATCATCTCCACCAGCTGCACCATGGCGGCGATGATGGCGATGAACATGATGAAAGTCAAAAAGCTCAGGTCGACCGAGGCGAACTGTGGTCCGAGCCACGACAGGGCTCCTCTTCCCAGGACGTAGGACTCCAGCAGGAAGTTGAAGGGCACGGTGATGCCCAGCACGAAGATGACAGCAGCACCCAGTCCCACACTGGTGTTCACCGTGCGCGATACCGCCAGGTAGGAGCACATGCCCAGGAAGTAGGCGAACACCATATTATCTATGAAGATGGATCGTACGAATATGCTGAATAGATCTTGCATCGCTTGATTTTTTTTTTGTGTTGTTAATGGTCTGTTTAGCTCACATCCACCAGGTCGCGGTTCCGGTGCCGGTGCACCCAGATGATCACCCCAACGGTGATGAGCGCCATGGGGGGCAGGATCATGAAGCCGTTGTTTTCGTAGCCCATCTGGTAGGCGAAGTTGGGGATCACCTGGTAGCCCATGAGTGTGCCTGAGCCCAGCAGCTCCCTGAAGAATCCCACGGTGAGCAGCACCCAGCCGTAGCCGGCGGCGTTCCCAATGCCGTCGAGGAAGGAGGGCCAGGGCTTGTTGTTCAGGGCGTACGCCTCAAGGCGTCCCATGATGATACAGTTGGTAATGATCAGTCCGACGAAGACCGAGAGCTGACGGCTCACATCGTAGACAAAGGCCTTCAGCACCTGGTCCACCAGGATCACCAGGGCGGCAATCACCGTCAGCTGCACGATGATACGAATGCGTGGCGGGATGCCGTGGCGCAGCAGGGAGATGATCAGGTTGGCCAGGCCCATGACCGCCACCACCGATATGGCCATCACCAGGGAGGTGCGCAGCTGCACCGTGATGGCCAGCACGGAACAGATGCCCAGCACCTGCACGGTGATGGGGTTGTCTTGTCCCAGCGGGTTGCTCAGCAGTTTCCTGTTCTTTGCCGAGAGCAGGGGCTCTTTCTGTGTGTTGGTGTTATCGCTCATGACGTTTTGATTTTTTCAAAGTAAGACTTATACACTTCCAGGCCATTCCGCAGCATGTCCGTCACGCCGTTGGAGGTGATGGTTCCGCCGCTGATGCCGTCGACGGCGTGCAGGTCCCCTTCCGGTGCGCGCCCTTTGACCACGCGGATGGGCCGGAAGTTGCCGTCTTCATCGAAGATGCGCTTGCCGGGAAACTGCGCCTGGAATGGCCTGTCGGCGATCTCGGCACCCAGACCCGGTGTCTCGCTGGCGTGGTCGAAGTTGGCTCCGACCACGGTGGCCAGGTCCGATTTCAGTCCGATGTAGCCCCAGATGGGCCCCCAGAGTCCGCCACCCCTCACGGGAACAATGTACATTGTCTCCCCTTCCACATCGGCTATGAACACTGGCAGCTGGCGATCGGCCAGGTCCTTGCGGACCTCATCCTGCAGCTCCACCTCGAAGGCATCACCCTCCAGCTCTTCACCCAGGTGGTTGACGATCTTGGTGGTGGTGATGTACCGCTCAAAAAGCGTTTCGGCCTCCGCGCGGGGTGCGGGAATGTTGATGGCTGACAGGATATTCTGCATCTTCTCTATGCGCATGTTGCGCTCCTGGAGGGGCCGCAGCAGGGTGGCCGCGGTGGCAAGCACCAGGGCGACGATCACCACCATGGAGGAGGCATAAATGAAAATATATCTATTGGTCATCGCAATGGGGTTTTTCCGGTTTATGTTGTTTTTAGCTGGGTGCTCTTCCACCGCTTCATGCGCCGTTTGACATTGGCTTCAACCACATAGTGGTCAATCAGCGGGGCAAAGACGTTCATCAGCAGGATGGCCAGCATCATGCCTTCCGGATAGGCGGGGTTGACCACGCGGATCAGCAGGGTCACCACCCCGATCAGAAAGCCGTATATGTATTTTCCCGTGCCTGTCTGGGAGGCCGACACGGGGTCTGTGGCCATGTACACCGTGCCAAAGGCGAAGCCGCCCATGACCAGGTGGTAGTAGGCCGGTGTTTCCATGAAGGGGTTCACGGCAAAGAGGTTGAAAAGCAGTCCGGTAAAGAGTCCACCGGCCACCACCGACAGCATGATACGCAAGCTGCCCACGCCGGTGGCTATGAGCACCAGGGCACCCAGGAGTATGGCTGCGGTTGAGGTCTCGCCAATGGAGCCGGGGATCGTGCCCAGGAACATCTCCAGCACCGAGGGCAGGCGTTCCACCTCGCCCATGGCCAGGTAAGCCAGGGGCGTGGCGCCGGAGAAGCCGTCCACCAGCTGCTGTCCCTCCTGCAGGCCGGTGTAAATCCACACGTCGTCGCCCACCATGTAGGCCGGGTAGGCGAAGAACAGGAAGGCACGCGCCAGCAGGGCGGGGTTGAGGATATTCATGCCGGTGCCCCCGAACACCTCCTTGCCGATGATCACGGCAAAGACGGTTGCCACGGCCACCATCCATAGCGGCGTGGTGACAGGCAGTATGAGCGGGATGAGCATCCCTGAGACCAGGAAGCCTTCGTTCACCTCGTGGTCGCGGATCGTGGCGAAGATAAACTCCACGATGAGGCCGGCGGCATAGCTCACCACCACGATGGGCAGGACCTTGATGAGTCCGAAGAGGAACTGGTCGAAAAAGCTGACTTCAAGACCGATGGCCTTAAAGTGCTGGTATCCCACATTCCACATGCCAAAAAGCAGTACGGGCGTCATGGCGATGATCACATGCACCATGGTGCGCTTCATGTCCATGGCATCACGGATGTGGCTGCCCCTGGTGGTCACATCCCCTTTGACAAACAGGAAGGTTTCAAAGGCTTCGAAGGTGCGGTAAAGCTTTTCCAGCCTCCCACCCTTTTCGAAGGGCACTTTTGCCTTTTCCAATAGGTCGTGTATCGCTTTCAATGTTACGCTGTTTTTATGGTTATTGTGTATTCAGTGGACTCAGGCAAACTCCTTGCGCATGGCATCCAGTCCCTCCCTGATGATGGTCTGCATCTCTATCTTGGAGGGACAAACATATTCACATAGCGCGAAATCTTCCGGTGCGATCTCGTATATGCCCAGCTTTTCCATCATGTCGATGTCGTTGATCATGATGGACTTGATGAGCTGCATGGGCATGATGTCCATGGGCAGGTACTTCTCATACAGGCCGGTGATCACAAAGGGCCTTACGCCACTGCGGATGTTGGTGTCGAGCGTGAACTTGCGCCAGGGCATCAAAAAGGAGGGGAAGGTGCGTGAGACGCTGAAACGTTCGGGCCTGGGTATGAGCCAGCCCAGCAGTTCGGGGTGGTCCCCCTCCGGTATCACGCTCACCTGGTCATCGTAAAAGCCAAGGTATCCGCCGGCCTCCACTTTCTCTCCCGAGAGCACGTCGCCGCTGATGATGCGCGGGGTGATCCCTTCGGTGCTGCGTATGTTGTTGCCGGCAAAGCTGCTGACCTTTGCCCCGCTGATCACCTTGTAATAGCGTGGGTTCATCACTTCGGTGCCCGACAGGGCCACCACCTTATGCAGGTCAACAACCCCTTTTTCGAACAGTCGCCCGATGGCGATCACACCCTGCACATCCACGTACCAGACAATCTCTCCCCTGTTGATGGGGCTGATGTGGTGGATCTGTATGCCCACGTTGCCTGCCGGATGGGGTCCGCTGAAGCGGCGGATGTCGACCCCTTTGGCGCCGGTAAAGGCTTTGGCCGTGGTCTGCAGGTCGTGTATCCCCAGGTAAACGGAGCCATCTGTCAGGCGGGACAGCACATCCAGTCCCGTTTGGAAAGGGGACTCATTGCCACGGATGACGAAGTCCATGTCGGGTGCAAGGGGGGTGGATTTGAAGGCGGAGACAAATATGTCGCGCGGACTATCCGTCTGCCTGGCGATCACGGAGTAGGGGCGCTGCCTGATGAAGGGCCAAAGTCCGCTTTGCAGCAATTTCCTGATGATGTCGGGCCGGGAAAGGGACGTGGGGGTGGCCGCACCGAAATCCTGGTATTCCTCCTTGCCGTCTGCCTCAATGCGCACCTCCATGATGCGACGCTTGGGACCCCTCACAAGCTGCTTGTAGGTGCCGCTCACCGGTGAGGTGAAG
>SKNE01000163.1 GCA_007120675.1 Bacteroidales bacterium | reverse complement strand
TCCCTATTCCTATGCTATGCTGTTCATCGCTGGTTGTCTTTTCTTCGATGGCGTCTTTGCTGTGCCGTGAAATTCGCTCCTAGCGCCGGGGGGTACCGGGTGCGGCGGGATATTTTTCAGTTTTTTTCAGAAAGTCATTGACTCCGCCCGCGTTTTCACTAATCTTCGCAGCATTCATGACCCGCTATTCCCGGAACTAATCGGATCATGATACTAATCAATTGCTGTGGATTTTTCGCACTCTTCGCGTCCGAAGGGGGATAGAAGGGTTGCGTATTTATTGCTATTTTAGCGGCAATTGACGGCATTCTGCGAGACAATTTGATGGCGCATGGATTCTGAGTCGCCTGCCAAGCAGTATCCTCGTGATGGGCGAAGCACGGAACGACGGGGGTACCGTGTAGCCGAGCGGGTGGGATGCGCCCACGTAGCTCAGTTGGCAGAGCACGTCCTTGGTAAGGACGAGGTCAGCGGTTCGATCCCGCTCGTGGGCTCCAGGCTTTGTCCCGAGCAGCGCGAGGGAGAAGCCTGCCACGGCGTAGTTGCCGTGTGCGGCGACGAAGCCGGGCGCATGCGGTGGAGCGGCTCGGAACTACGCCCGGGCAGGTCGGCGGACGCAAAGTTTTGAGTTGGTTGGTTGAAGAACAAACAACGGTTAAGAGTGGTTAAAGACAACGGGAACGGAGGAACGCAATGGCTAAAGATAAATTTGAACGAACCAAGCCGCACGTGAACGTCGGTACGATTGGTCATGTTGACCACGGTAAGACGACGTTGACGGCGGCGATTACGAAGGTGCAGTCCGACAAGGGCATGGCCACCTTTATTTCCTATGACGAAGTGGCGAAGGCTTCGGAGAAGCAGGGGCGCCGCGATTCGACCAAGATTCTGACGATTGCGACGTCGCACGTCGAATACGAGTCGGACAAGCGTCACTACGCGCATGTGGATTGTCCGGGTCACGCGGATTACGTGAAGAACATGATTACGGGCGCGGCGCAAATGGACGGCGCGATTCTCGTGGTGAGCGCGGCGGACGGGCCCATGCCGCAGACGCGCGAGCACATTCTGTTGGCCCGCCAGGTAGGTGTGCCGGCCATTGTGGTGTTCCTGAACAAGGTCGATACCGTCGATGATCCCGAGTTGCTTGACCTCGTCGAGCTTGAGATCCGCGAATTGCTCGACAAGTATGACTTTCCCGGTGATGACACGCCGATTGTTCGCGGATCCGCGTTGGGCGCGGTGTCGGCGGAGAGTCCTGAAGCCGAAGGCGCGAAGTGCATTCAGGAATTGTTGGACGCCGTGGATTCCTTCGTGCCGGAACCGGTGCGCGCGATCGATCAGCCTTTCCTGATGCCGATCGAAGACGTGTTCTCGATCGAAGGGCGCGGCACGGTGGTGACGGGTCGCGTGGAGCGCGGGATCATCAAGGTCGGTTCCGAAGTGGAGATCGTTGGGTTGAAGCCCACGGTGAAGACGACGGTGACGGGCGTGGAAATGTTCCGCAAATTGCTGGACCAGGGCCAGGCGGGCGACAATGTCGGCTGTCTGTTGCGCGGCACGAAGAAAGAGGACGTGGAGCGCGGTCAGGTGTTGGCGGCTCCGGGCACGATCAACCCGCACACCACGTTCAAGGCGGAAGTGTACGTGTTGAGCAAGGAAGAAGGCGGGCGTCATACGCCGTTCTTCAAGGGCTACCGTCCGCAGTTCTATTTCCGTACTACGGACGTGACCGGCGACATTGAGTTGCCGGAAGGCGTCGAGATGGTGATGCCGGGCGACAACGTGAGCATGGACGTGAAGTTGATCACCCCGATCGCCATGGAGAAGACGATGCGCTTCGCCATTCGCGAAGGCGGCCGCACGGTGGGTGCGGGTCGCGTGATTGAGATTGTGGAGTAAATTGGGGTGGGCGAAGGGCGGCGGACGATTCGCAGGAAGCGTCGTCCGTCCTTCTGCTTGCCGATGGCCGGTGCCGGATGCGGGTTTGGAGACGAGCGACGGTGCGGACTATCCACGCGAAGGCGCAGGGGCGCCGGAGCTTCGTAGGCCAGTAGCTCAATTGGCAGAGCACCGGTCTCCAAAACCGGGTGTTGGGGGTTCAAGTCCCTCCTGGCCTGCCAGGAATTTGAATGAGGCGCTCGTTTCGATGGCGTGCGGTTGGATGATCGCACAGGAGAAAATTTGACATGGGTAAATTAGGGCGAATGGTTACAGGCTTTCGGGACTTTCTCGACGAGGTGCGTCTGGAGTTAACGAAATGCACCTGGCCGACGCGGCCGGAATTGATGGAATCCACCGTGGTTGTGGTGATTTCCTGTCTGATTCTGGCGGGGTACGTCGGGGTCAGCGATTTCCTGCTGATGAACCTCATGAGTGTCATTATTCGCTGAACAATCTCTGAACTTCCGGTGATCTATGCCTAAAGAATGGTTCGTACTGCAGACGCTTTCCGGTCAGGAAAACAAAGCCAAAGAGAATATGGAGCGTCGGCTCAAGCTCGAGGAGATGGAAGACCTGGTCGAGGAAATCCTGATCCCGACAGAGAAGGTCTCGGAAGTGAAGCAGGGCAAGAAGACGACGACGACGCGCAAGTTCTTTCCCGGCTATTTGCTGATGAATATTGAGTTGTACGACGACGAGCGCAAGTTGGTCGAGAAATCCTGGTACTTTGCGCAGGCAACGCCCGGTATCATCGGCTTCGTGGGCGGGGATCGGCCCGTACCGCTGAAGCAGTCGGAAGTCGACACGATTTTGAATCAAATTGAAGAGAAGAAAGAGAAGGTCAAACCGAAGATCAGTTTTGAGCCCGGTGAGACGGTGAAGATTACGGACGGACCGTTTGTCAGTTTCAGCGGAGTGATCGAGGAAATCGATCCGGAACGGGGCAAGTTGAAAGTATCCGTATCGATCTTCGGGCGTTCCGCTCCGGTGGAGCTCGAGTACTGGCAGGTGGAGCGAGAAGCGTAAGAAGAAGAATGGTTAATGGTCGATGGGTGATGGTTCGTGGGAATCGTTTCCGTCGTCTGCTTTAACCATTAACCATTAACCATTAACCATTAGACTTCATCATGGCAAAGAAAGTTACAGGACAAATCAAGCTGCAGATTCCGGCCGGTCAGGCCAATCCGGCGCCGCCCGTCGGCCCGGCGCTGGGCCAGCAGGGCGTGAACATCATGCAGTTCTGCAAGGAATTCAACGCGACGACGCAATCGCAGGCCGGTCTGGTGATCCCCGTGGTGATTACGGTCTATCAGGACAAGTCGTTCACGTTCATCACCAAGAGTCCTCCGGCGCCCGTGCTGCTGAAGCGGGCGGCGGGCATTGCCAAGGGGTCGCCGACACCGAACCGCGAGAAGGTCGGCAAAGTGACCCGGGCGCAATTGGAAGAGATCGTGAAGACCAAGGAAAAAGATTTGAACGCCGACGGCATGGATCAGGCCGTGCGCATCATTGAAGGCACGGCCCGCAGCATGGGCATTGAGGTGGTGGGATAATGAGTAAGCATGGAAAG
>SKNE01000248.1 GCA_007120675.1 Bacteroidales bacterium | reverse complement strand
TGGATGCCTCGGAGCGTAAGATTGTTCGTAACAAGGCGTGCTGGATTGCCGAGAACATGGAGAGCAACCTGAAAAACAAGGTGGGCTGCTTCACCAGCGTGGGATTGGGCGACAATATCATGCTGGGAACTGACGGCATGCACAGCGACATGCTGCGCAGTGCCAAAGCCGCCTTTTTTACCGGACAACATTGCGACGACATTGACATGCCCACGGCCTATAAACGATTCAGAAATGTCCACCGCTACATCGCGGAGAACGATTTCACGGGGGATGGTCCCAATAACCTGGTGGTGCTTGATTACGACGATCCCACAGGGATCACACAGGAAAATTTCGCCGGCCATTTTATCTTTGGCCTCACCGCGGCGCATGTGCAACACGTGGTGGCCGGCGGAAAGCTAATCGTTGAAGACAGGAAGATCCAACGCGTTGATGCCGGGGCGGTGTTGAAAGAGTCGGCCGAACAGGCAAAGAAGCTGTGGAAAAGAATCGCAGGCTGAGAATACAAACCAACAGACTATCGTTATGTATACCATCCCTTCGCACCTGGATAAAGACAGCCAGGAATTTAAGGACAACAGCAGGCACTATACCGCCATACTTGCCCGGCACCGGGAGATCATGGGTGAAGTGATGCAGGGCGGGCCCTCCCACGCCATTGAAAAGCATCGTGCACGCGGCAAGCTGCTGGCACGGGAGCGCATTGACCTGCTGATCGACCCGGGAACCCCTTTCCTGGAGTTGTCTACCCTTGCGGCCTATGGTCAGTATGGCGATAGTTTTCCTGGGGCAGGCATCGTGACCGGACTGGGCGTTGTGCATGGCAGGGAGGCGGTGATCATTGCCAATGACGCCACAGTGAAGGGGGGCACCTATGTCAAGGAGACCATACGCAAGCACATCCGTGCCCAGGAGATCGCCATGCAGAACGGGCTGCCCTGCGTTTACATGGTTGACTCCGGCGGTGTTTTCCTTCCTGAACAGGCTGAAGTGTTTCCTGACCGGGATGATTTTGGCCGCATCTTTTTCAACCAGGCACGGTTGTCGGCCAGCGGATGCCCCCAAATTGCCATTGTGATGGGATCGTGTACCGCGGGGGGTGCCTACATTCCGGCCATGAGCGACGAAACCATCATCGTGAAAAACCAGGGCACCATTTTCATTGGTGGCCCCCCATTGGTAAAGGCAGCCACCGGCGAGATTGTCAGTCCGGAGGAACTCGGCGGCGCCGAGGTACACACCACCAGGTCGGGCGTGGCCGATCATTTCGCCGAGAATGACCAGCACGCCATCTCCATCTGCAGAAGCATCTTCGAGACCCTGCAGCCGGGCATCAAACAGGAGCTCCGCCTGCGTGAGGCAGAAGAGCCCCGGTACGACCCGGATGAGCTCACAGGGGTGCTGCAGGCGGATCCAAAAAAGCAGACCGACCCTTATGAGATCATTGCACGCCTGGCCGACGGGAGCCGTTTCCATGAGTTCAAGGCGCGTTATGCCACCAGCCTGGTGACCGGCTTTGCCCATGTGATGGGTTACCCCCTGGGCATCATCGCCAATAATGGGGTGCTGTTTGCTGAATCCTCCCTGAAAGGGGCCCATTTCATTCAGCTTTGCGATTTCCGCAGGATCCCCATCCTGTTCCTGCAAAACATCACCGGGTTCATGGTGGGAAAGGTATACGAGAACGCGGGGCTGGCCAGGGACGGTTCCAAGCTGGTGCATGCGGTGGCCAACGCATCGGTCCCCAAGATCACCATCATAACCGGCGGATCTTACGGGGCAGGCAATTATGCCATGGCTGGAAGGGCGTTCGACCCCCACTTCCTCTTCATGTGGCCCGGCTCCAGGATATCGGTGATGGGTGGCCAGCAGGCAGCCATGGTGCTGGCCCAGGTAAAGGCCGATCAGCTGGAGGCCAGGGGACTGAAGCCCGATCCCAAAGAGATGGAAAGCATGAAAGCAGGGATCCTGGAAAAGTACGAAACGGAGGGCTCTCCCTATTACAGTTCATCAAGGCTGTGGGACGACGGGATCATTGAGCCAGTCCAGACCAGGCAGGTGGTGGCCATGGCCGTTGCCATATCGCTCAATAAAGTCTTCAAAGACCCCAAAAGCGGTGTATACCGCATGTAAATCATGGAAGAAGAAAAAGCGGTTTTTACGGAAAGAAAAAGCCACTGCTGCACAGTGTGGCTGTCGAGGCCGGCAAAGCGAAACGCCATCCATCTTCCCATGGCGCAAACGCTCATTGAGACACTCGACCTGCTCTCGGCAGATGACGGGGTGAGGGTAGTGATATTGCGCGGCCGCGGCAAAAGCTTCTGTGCCGGTGCAGACCTGGCCTGGATGGCCGACACCTCCCTGCCCGAAGGGGAGCAGGCCGATCAGGTGCTACCCCGGCTCTTCAAGGCCTTCTACCAGTTTTCCAAACCGCTGATAATCATGGCACACGGCCATTCAATGGGTGGTGCCCTGGGCATTTTGTCCACCGCCGACTTTGTGCTGGCCCGCCAGGACAGCCTGTTCGCCTTCAGTGAGCTCCGGCTGGGACTGATCCCCGCCACCATCTCGCCTTATATAATCAAGCGTATCGGTGAGTTCAGGGCCCGCCAGCTGATGCTTACGGCCAGGACAATCGGTGCAGCTGAAGCCCTTGAGGCTGGACTGGTAGATCAGGTGGGTACGGAAGGGGACATAGAAGCGCACAAAGACTATCTTTGTGCCGAATTAACAAAGAGCGCGCCACGTGCATCCATCCTGTGTAAACAGCTCATCAGCCGCCTGTCGCCACTGGAGATGGACGACGGACTGACACGGTATACCGCAGACCTGCTCAAACGGGTCAGGGGCGGAGATGAGGCCCGTGAAGGGATCCGGGCTTTCCGCGAAAGGCGGCCGCCCGGATGGCAAAAGGGATAAACTAGTGGGGCTAAAGCGATAATGATGATACAGATTAACAAGGTATTGGTAGCCAACAGGGGCGAGATTGCCGTCAGGATCTTCAAGACCCTGCATGCCATGGGCATTACCAGTGTGGCGGTCTACTCCGAAGCCGATAAGCTGTCGCTGCATGCCAGTGAGGCTGATGAACGTTACATGCTAAAAGGCAGGGAGTTAAAGGATACCTACCTGGACATTGACCAAATGGTGCAGCTGGCCAGGGAATGTCACGCAGATGCTGTGCATCCCGGTTATGGGTTTCTTTCAGAGAACCCGCTGTTCGTCGAGGCAGTCAAGCGCGCCGGCATGGTTTTCATTGGCCCCGGGGAGGAGGCCATCAGGCTGATGGGCAACAAGCGCGAATCAAGAATGCTTGCACGCAGCCTGGGCATTCCCGTCATTGAGGGCGCCACTGGTCCCCACGATGAACTGAAGGAGCAGGCAGCAAAGATCGGGTTTCCCCTCCTGGTGAAGGCCGCAGCCGGAGGGGGAGGCAAGGGGATGCGCGTCGTGCACTCAGCAGGCGAACTGGACGATATCCTTGAGAGTACGCAACGGGAAGCGAAAAACTACTTTGGCGACGGCGAAGTGTACATAGAGAAATACCTGGAGGGGCCGCGGCATATCGAGGTGCAGCTGCTGGGTGATCAGCATGGGGGGATTGTCAGCCTATTTGAAAGGGAGTGCTCTTTGCAGCGGCGCCACCAAAAGATCATTGAGGAGGCGCCTGCACCGCACCTTAGCCAGGAGATGCGCCAGGAGCTGATGCAGGCGGCCAGGAAGCTCGCCTCCCACATTGGCTATGTCAGTGCCGGTACGGTTGAATTCCTCGTGAAGGATGAGGCCTTTTACTTCCTGGAGATGAATACGCGCATCCAGGTGGAGCATCCTGTAACAGAAATGATTACAGGTATCGACATGGTGAAGGAGCAGCTGAACATTGCCATGGGCAAAGCCCTTCGCTTCAGGGAGGAAGACCTGAAGATCAAGGGGCACGCCCTGGAAGCCAGGGTATACGCAGAAGACCCCCGGAATAATTTCATCCCCTCCCCCGGCAGGGTGCTGCTGCACAAACAGCCGGCGGACAAAAACCTGCGTGTGGACACAGCACTGGGCGAAGAGGGCGAGATCAGTCCCCTTTTTGATCCCATGGTGAGTAAGGTGATTGTGCATGCCAACAGCAGGGAGACTGCCAGGAAGCAACTGGTCCGGCACCTGAAGAACTACGTACTGTTCGGGGTGAAAACCAATGTGCCGTTTCTTGTCCGGCTGATATGCACGGAGGCCTTCATTGAAGGGCAGGTGCACACGGCCACGGTGGAGGAGATGATGCATGATCAACTGATAGAACAAAACGCGGATCAAAACAGGGAACTGCTGGCCATGGCTTTCCTTTTTGCCAACCCCGCCAGGGAGTTTCACAGGGAGAGCATTTGGCACCGTCTCGGGCAGTGGCGACTCCTGCCATCGGTGGACCTGCTCATTGACCGCGAAACGGTGAAGCAAAGCTTTATATACCACAACGCTTCCAAGATGAGCGTTCGCAGGAACGGGGGGGAGAGCCTCTTCCGGCTCATAGAACAAAAAGCCGACACCATCCGCCTGGATGTGGACGGCCACATCCATACCCTTTATTACCACGCGCGGAATGGGGAGATGATCATTCAGCACGACGGACAGGTCCACGAGCTCAGTCCGCTTCGCCAGATTGGCCGCGACACCTTGCGACAGATCAACGAGAACCCCGTTCTCGAAGGCGAGAGTACCATCAGGGCGCCCATGCACGGGAAAGTGGTCACGGTCAACGTAAAAGCCGGCGATTGCCTGATGAAGGGAGACACCATCCTGGTCCTGGAGTCCATGAAAATGGAGAACAAGATCACGGCAACGGCCAAAGCCTGTGTCAAAGCCATCCTGGTGGAAGCGGGCGACATGGTGGAGGACAACAGTCCCCTGGTCCAGCTGACGGATCAGTTACCCTGACCCCCTCCCCCTACCCTTCCCTTGGATAAAACAAGCATGGAGGGATGAAAATGCCTGACCGATAAAGAAATTTTTATACTTTTACAAAACCTCTTGGGGTCATCTTTGTTAGCATAGCATACGATTGTTTTAGTTCACGACCATATCTACCATCTTAATGTCAGGTAACCCTTTTTTAACAGACAAGCACGAAGCCCTTCGCCAACGGGTTCGTGAGTTTGCCGAACGTGAGATCAAGCCATTGGCGGCAGAACTGGACGAGCAGGAAATTTTCTCGGTGGAGCTGACCGCAAAAATGGGTGAGGCTGGTTTTTTTGGTATCCAGGCGCCAAAGGATCTTGGGGGCCAGGAGTTGGATACCCTCTCCTACATCATCATCGTTGAGGAGATCGCGCGCATTGACAGCTCGCAGGCTGCCACGGTGGCGGCGGTCAATTCCCTGGCCATTGCACCCATCCTCAAATACGGGACGGAGGAGCAAAAAAGGACCTACGTTCCCCCCTTGTGCACCGGTAAGCGCACCTGGGCCTTTGGCCTCACCGAAGAAAATGCCGGTTCCGATGCCATGGGCTCTGAGACAACGGCAGTCCTGGAAGGGGACCACTGGGTGATCAACGGGGCCAAGACACACATCACCAACTCATCTTCCAGCATTGCAGGTGGCGTCACCCTGCAAGCCGTCACCGGCGAAAAGAAGGGACGTAAAAGGCTGTCGGCTATCCTGGTGGAGCGTGGAACACCAGGCTTTACCAGTGAGCCCAGCAAAAACAAGATGATGTGGCGTGCCAGCGACACAGGCAAGCTCTATTTTAAAGACTGCAGGGTCCCGGCCGGCAACCTGCTGGGTGAGGAAGGCCAGGGAGGGCGCATCATGCTGAACACACTGGATGCCGGCAGGTTGTCCATTGCTGCCGTGGGACTCGGACTGGCAAGGGGCGCCATGGAGGCCTCCGTGGAACACGCCAAAAGCAGGGTGCAGTTTGGCAAGCCCATCAGCAAATTCCAGGCCGTCGGCTTCAAGCTGGCTGACATGGACATGAAGATAGAGCTTGCGCGCAACACCCTCTACAACGCATGCTGGCGCAAAGACAACAACCTGCAGTTTGCCCGCGAAGCAGCCATAAGTAAACTCTATACCTCGGAAATTGCCCGCGAAGTGGCAGATGAGGCCGTGCAGGTACACGGTGCCAAGGGGCTGTTCAAACCGCATCCCATCGAACGCTTTTATCGTGACCAGCGACTGCTGCAAATCGGCGAAGGCACATCGGAGATCCTCCGGCTGGTCATCTCACGCTATATGGGACTTTAACAGATCAGCGACGGCTTTATGGAAGACAGGAAAAAAGACCATATCGAGCT
Organism: Bacteroidales bacterium; assembly: GCA_007120675.1. Classification (GTDB taxonomy): domain Bacteria; phylum Bacteroidota; class Bacteroidia; order Bacteroidales; family UBA7960; genus PUPG01. The sequence continues at coordinate 6,400 of SKNE01000248.1, read as the reverse complement.
CGCTTTTGCATCCCAGACGCTGGTGGCCGATATGGACAGGCGCTTTATGTACGAGCCCATGCTCAGCCCGCACCCCCTGGATGCCATCCCCGAAACGGACTTTCTTGGAAAAAAGATCAGGCTGCCCATGTGGGTGTCCAGCATGACCGGCGGCACCAGGCTGGCCGGTACCATCAACAGGAACCTTGCCAGGGCGTGCAGGGAGTTTGGCATGGGGATGGGACTGGGCTCCTGTCGCATCATCCTCGAGGACGACACCTATTTTGAGGATTTCAATATGCGGGACATCATAGGGGACGACCTGCCCCTTTATGCCAACCTGGGCATCAACCAGCTGGAGAACATCCTTTTGGAAAAGAAGACGGTCCGGCTTACGGAGCTGGTGCACAAGCTGCGTGCCGACGGGTTGATCATTCACGTGAACCCCCTGCAGGAGTGGTTTCAGCCTGAGGGTGACCGCCTTCAAAGGCCCGCCATGGCCTCCATGGAAGAACTGCTTGACCAGGTGAGCTTCCCGGTCATTGCCAAAGAGGTGGGCCAGGGGATGGGTGTGGAGAGCCTGCGCGCACTGCTCAGGCTGCCCCTGGCAGCCATCGAATTCGGTGCTTTTGGGGGCACCAATTTTGCCAGGGTCGAGTTACTCAGGAACAAGGACCAATCCGTTGAACTCTTCGAGCCACTATCCTATGTTGGTCACGATGCCGCCCAGATGGTGGATATGATCAACCATATTGTGGAAGAAGAAGGGGACGGTCTCAGGTGCCGGCAACTGATCGTTTCAGGGGGTATCAGGAGTTTCCTGGACGGCTACTATCTCATCCGGCGAAGTAAGCTGCCGGCCATCTACGGCCAGGCAAGCGCATTCCTTAAGCATGCCCGGGAAGACTATGATCAGCTGCGCCAATTTGTTGCTGAGCAGATCAAGGGCCTCCAGATGGCCTACGCCTTCCTGCGGGTAAGGACATAAGGGTTGCCGGACCACGGCTATGCAGCGCACAGGCCCTGAGTACACACACGGGGCTTTAAGCAATGACCACCATGAAGGAAAAAAGCATCCTCAAGGGTTTTTCCCGTTTACCGGTCCGCGACAAGCGTCGCCTGGCGGCCCGTGAATGTGCAGACGAGGCCAGGGCAGAAGAACTCTTTGCCTCCTTTGAGCACCCATCGGCAGCCATCCAGGAGCTGCTCTCGGGCATCAGTGAGAACACCATTTCCAATTATCCCCTGCCTTACAACGTAGCGCCCAACTTTCTGATCAACGGCAAGCTTTACATGGTTCCCATGGTCACCGAAGAAAGCTCGGTGGTGGCTGCCGCCGCTTCTGCCGCCCGTTTCTGGGCTGACAGGGGCGGGTTCAGGGCAAAGGTGCACAGCCGCACAAAAAACGGACAACTGCACTTCCTCTATACTGGAAACAAAGAGCAGCTGCAGGCAGCCTTCCCTTTGGTGGAAGAACACATCAGGAAGTGCCTGCGCCCGCTGACAGAGAACATGGAAAAGCGTGGTGGGGGACTCCGGGGCATGCAGCTGAAGGACCAGGGCCATATCCTGGACAACTATTTCCAGCTGCACATGGACTTTGATACCCGTGATGCCATGGGAGCCAATTTCATCAACTCCTGCCTGGAAGAGTCTGCAGAAGCCCTGCACAGCTACCTCTCACAGGACAGCCTGCTCAGCAGCGGACACTACGAGCCCCTGATGGCGATTCTTTCCAATTATACGGACCAGTGCCTGGTGGAGGTGAGCCTATCCTGTCCCCTCGACCAGCTGGTGGGGGCGGCCAGGGGACTGACAGCAGGCAAGTTTGTCAGCCGCTTTATCACGGCCGTTAAGATAGCACAAGAGGATGTTTACCGTGCCACCACACACAACAAGGGCATCATGAACGGGGTGGATGCGGTGATCCTGGCCACCGGCAACGACTTTCGTGCGATCGAAGCGGGGGCACACGCCTGGGCCAGCCGCAGCGGACAGTACCGCTCCCTGAGCGTGGCGGACGCTGACCATAAGCAGTTCCGCTTTTCGCTGAAGATGCCCATGGCCCTGGGTACGGTGGGGGGACTGACCAGCTTGCACCCCCTGGCTGAAAAGAGCCTGGAAATGCTTGGACAACCAGGGGCGGACGAGCTCATGATGATCGCGGCAGCTGCGGGCCTGGCCAATAACTTTGCCGCCATCCACTCGCTGACAAGCACCGGCATACAGGCGGGTCACATGCGCATGCACCTGTCAAACATCACGATGCGGCTCGGGGCCACGGCCGAAGAGTCGCAGAAAGTCCGGCAGCACTTTGCGGACAAAAAAGTATCACAGCAGGCAGTGACCAGCTACCTGGAGCAATTGAGGAAAACAGAATGATTTGCTGACCGGCAGATAAATACAAAGCCACAATGCTGTTCCGTTCCCACGGCAAACTGATGATCACAGGAGAGTACCTGGTGCTGGCAGGGGCCCGCTGCCTGGCCATGCCTGTCTGCTTCGGACAGTCAATGCACGTGCAACGCACCGCACACGGTGGTGGACTACAGTTGGAGTGGATCAGCAGGGTTCGCGGTGCCCAGTGGCTGCATGTGGTGTTTACCGGTCCTGAATGGCGCATCGATCACAAGCCAGGTTCCGGCGAGCTGCCGGGAAACAAGGTGAGCGACCGGCAGATGGCATCGGCCCGTTTTATCCGCTCCGTCCTTCAGGCCGCCCAAAGCTGCTCCGGGGATTTTCTTTCCGGTGGCGGGGGGTGGCGGGTTGTCAGCGAGCTGGACTTTGACCTGAGCTGGGGACTGGGAAGCAGCTCATCCCTGATCTCCAACATCGCCTGGTGGGCTGACATCAGTCCCTTCGAGCTCTTCTTCAAAACATCCGGCGGCTCAGCCTACGACATTGCCTGTGCGCGCAGTCACCAGCCCATACTGTTCACCTATAAGGGGCGCCATCGCCTGCCGGACTTTCAACCGGTGATGTTCAACCCACCCTTCAGCGACAAGCTGGTTTTTGTATACAGTGGCAATAAGCAGAGCAGTGCCGAAAGCCTGATGGGGTTTGATCCCCGCTCAGTGAACAGGGAGCAGCGCAGGATGATCTCATCCATCAGCGAAAGGATGTGTGTTACCGGCTCCTTGCAGGAGTTCATGCAGGCGATGCACCACCATGAGGCCATCACGGCCGGGGTATTGAAGAAAAATCCGGTCCAGCCAGATCGCTTCGATGATTTTCCCGGTGCTATCAAGTCCCTTGGCGCGTGGGGAGGCGACTTCCTGCTGGCTGCATCGGACAGGCCGCAGGAGGAGACCATCGCCTATTTCCGCCAGCGGCGACATGATCCCATCATCCCATTCAATGACATGATCCAATCGTCATGACCAAAACAAGCCATACATCAATGCTAACGGGCATACCAAACACTTCCGGATCGGTAGAATGGCAGAGCCCGGCCAATATTGCCCTGGTCAAGTACTGGGGCAAACGTCCCGTGCAATGGCCCATGAACCCTTCCCTCAGCTTTGTCCTTAAGGAGAGTGTGGTCCGCATCAGGATGGACTATGAGATCGGGGCGGACATTGATTTCCATCTAAGGGGGTTCAGCCTCAACGGACAGGACAATGAAGCCTTTGCCGGGCGGATAGAAAGGTATCTCTCGGGACTCAGCACCTTCTTCCCTTTCCTCCGGCACGCCCGGCTGAGCATTCACAGCCACAGCAGCTTCCCGCACTCGGCAGGCATCGCCTCCTCGGCAGCCGCCTTCAGTGCCCTCGCGTTGTGCGTGGGAAGCATTGAGGCGCGAATGACGGGCAAGGAGGAGTCAGGCAGTGAGTTTCTAAGGAAAGCCTCTTTCATGGCCCGGCTGGGCAGTGGCAGTGCCTGCCGCTCATTATGGGGAGGCATGGTGATCTGGGGCCACACAAAGTGGGTGGCTGGCAGCTCCGACGATCACGGATGCCGCCTGGACGAGGGTGCAGTGCACGAGGATTTCAGGCAGCTGAATGACGCCGTGTTGATTGTTGACAGCAGGACAAAAAAAGTGTCCAGCTCAGAAGGCCACGCCCTGATGCATACCCACCCGTTCAGGAAGCAGCGCGTGGAACAGGCAGGCCATAATATGGAAAGGATCCTGGGGGCGTTGCGCAGCGGACATATGGACCTGTTCGGGGAGGTGATGGAGAACGAGGCACTGAGCCTGCACAGCCTGATGATGTCTTCCACGCCGGGTTATATCCTCATGCACCCCAACACCATCCTGATGATTGACAGGATTCGCTCCTTCCGCCAGCGCACCCACACTCCAGCCTACCTCACCCTGGATGCCGGCCCGAACATCCACCTGATCTACCCGGCAAGCCACAAGGAGGCGGTGAGGGGCTTCATCGTTGAAGAGCTCAGCAGCCTTTGCGAGGATGGCAGATGGATAGACGACAGGATGGGAGAAGGGCCCGTAGCACTGGGCTGATCATTATGGCCTGTTCAGGCACCCGGCCAAAATCAGTGATGAGATGCAGTTTATAGTGGCAGGTAAGCAGTTTTTTTCCAAAATCCTTCTTTTTGGAGAATACAGTTTGTTGTCCGGTTCCCGGGCACTCACCCTGCCTTATGATGGATACCAGGCCACGCTATGTTTCCCCGGCCGTTCCATGGGGTCCAGGCTCCAGGCCACGTCGGTAAACTCCAACAAGCTAATCAACAAGTATTTATCCTACCTTCAATCCGGCAAGCACAAGAAAATTTTTGGTGAGCTGTTGCACCTGGAGCGTATGGAACAAGACCTGGAGGATGGTCTCTTCCTGTTTTCCACGATCCCCTCGGGGTACGGACTGGGCAGCTCGGGAGCGCTGGTGGCTGCCATTTTTGACCGGTATGCCCGCGAGCCGGCAGGGGAAGTCCCGGGCCCTGTCAAGCTGCTGACAATGAAAAGGTTCTTTGGCAAAATGGAAGGCTTCTTCCACGGGAGCAGCTCCGGCATTGACCCCCTGAGTATCTGGCTGGGCAGGCCCATCTTACATAAGGCCAGGGAGAGGCTTTCAATGGTTGAAATACCCTGTACCAGCCAGCCTGGCCAGGCAGGGTTCTTTTTGGTCAACACCCATATTCCCAGGAAGACCCAGGAGCAAGTAGCCGTGTTCAGGAATAAGATGACCGATCCGTTGTTCAGAAGGCGCTTCAGCACGGAGTATATCCCCACCAACGACGACTGTATCAGGGCCTGCCTGGGTGCAGATTCCGGACTCCCACTCCATCTGGGCTGCCTGTCCCACCTGCAGCTTGAACTCTTCCGTGAGATGATCCCCCGAAATTTCCTGGAGGTCTGGATAGAGGGGCTGGAGTCGGGTCATTATATTCTTAAGCTTTGTGGTGCCGGGGGTGGTGGCTTCCTGCTGGGCTACACGCTCGACCGGCAGGAGGCAGACACGCAGTTACAAAAGCACCACGTGGAGAGCATTCCCCTGATGGGCTGAATGCCATGTGCGGATAAAAGCTTACCTTTGCCTGTCAGCGCATTTACAGCGCTCCGTTAGCTATCAAGCCCTGTCTTCCTAAAGTTATTTGTCGTGGAATTTAGCCCATTGCATCTGATCGGTTATATAGGCTCCATCCTCATTGCCCTCAGCATGACCATGCGGTCTATCGTCCGCTTCAGGCTGATCAACCTGGCGGGAGCCTCCGTATTTCTCAGTTACGGACTCCTGATCGGCTCCTTGCCGGTAGCCATGCTGAACTCATTCATCATCGTGGTGGATATCTACTACCTGGTGGATATTTTCTCCAGGAGAGAAGTGTTTGAAACCATGCAGGTGCGCAATGACAATAAGTACCTCAAACGGTTCCTGGAGTTTTATCATGATGACATCCAGCGTTTCTTCCCCGGGTTTCAGCACAAGCCTGAGCTGAACACCCACAGTTTCTTCGTCCTTCGAAACATGGCCGTGGCAGGCTTGTTCCTGGGCCGCAGGATAGAAGGGGACATCCTTTACGTGGCCCTGGATTATGTGACCCTTGAATACCGTGATTTCAAGAACGGCAAGTTCATCTTTCACAGGCTGAGGGAGGAGATGGTTGCCGATGGCTTCAAAAAGGTGGTGGCCAACGGGCACAGTCTGAAACACAGGAAATACCTGGAGAAGCTGGGCTTTGTTCACCGCGACGGCACGCGCTACGAGCTGCAGCTTATATGAGGCGTTACTGATGAGGGTGTTGCCATGCCCCGATGGTTTAGCGGTCAGAGGGGGGCGACAGATCGAATTTCCTGATTTTTTTCCACAGGGCCACCCGGCTAATGCCCAGCGCACGGGCAGTCTCTGACTGGTTCCAGCCATGGCTTTCCAGGACTTCAGCCAGTTGCTCGCGACCGATGGGCAGCCGGCCCCCGCGCCCTTTCCTCAGGGCAGCGGTGTTTGGTATGCCGCTGAGT
>SKNE01000224.1 GCA_007120675.1 Bacteroidales bacterium | reverse complement strand
CCTTTCAGTGCGTCGAAGTGATCCACCACGGTTTGCTTGAGTCGCGCATCGAGGGCCGAGGTGATCTCGTCGAGGAGGTATATGGGCCGCTTCAGCAGCAGGGCCGTGATGATGGCCACGCGCTGGAGCTCTCCACCTGAGAGATCCTCCAGGCGCCCCTCCAGGAGGCTTTCTTCCAGCGCGAACTGTTCAAAAAAACCCGCCACCTCATTCCGGTTATAAGTCATGGAGCGGTTGTTACGGAAGGAAAACACCTGTTGAATGAACGCCTCCACCCGTCCGCGTCCCAGCTGCATGTCCTGGCTCACGTAAGCCATCTTTTGCCGCAGGCGCCAGACATTGCTCCTGTCCAGCCGCTCACCGTGAATGGTTACCTCCCCCCGTTCGGGCCTTGCCAGTCCAAGGATCAGCCGCAGGATCGTGGACTTCCCCGCGCCGGAATCCCCCCTTACCAGGAGCCGGCCCCCATCGGGCACCACCACTGACAGGTTGTGGAGCACCTGCCGCGATCCCAGTGTCAGAAATATGTGCTTCAGTTCAATCAAAGTCCTGCCTGCTTTACGGGTGTTAAGCGTGGTCCGTGTAGCCTGACCAAAGGTAGTAAAAATCGCAGGCCATCCATCGGTGCTTTAGCCGGCCTGGCTCGCGCGGTAAGATGCCCACATGCCACCCAGGTAGATCAGGCTGGCGATGATCATGGCCACCGCTGCACCAAGGGGACCGTGGGCCGGGATCAGGGCGAGGTTGGCTGCCAGCAGGCTGACACCTGTAAGTATGAAGGTGTTGCGCACCGCCTTTCCCCGCCCGTGGGCCTCCAGGAAGCGGTTGAAAAATCCCGCCATCCCATAGAAAAACATGGCCAGGCCGGCCAGGTGGGCCAGCCCGATCACGGGCAGGAAGGCGTCGCTGTAGGCCAGCCGCACAAAAGGTCCGGCCAGCAGCACCAGTGCAAGGAGTCCGGCGACGCTCAGAACCAGCGTCATGGCCGTCAGTCGCCCCGGGATGCGCTCCCTGCCTGCAAAGTCCTTGAACCAGGTGGATGCCACCACGCCGGGAATCAGTGCCAGTGGCCGTGAGATGGCCACTGCCAGCATAAAGTAGCCCACCCCGCTGTTGTCGTCGCTGAAATAGCTGATCAGTACGCCGGTAAGGGCGACCGAACCCATGGAGAACAGGCTGCCCACATAGAGGTGGATGCCATAGCTTTGGTGCAGTTGCCGCATTTGCCGCAGCCGCCAACGAAGGTTCCGGAAGGATACCCGGATCTTTGCAAAGACCATGGCATAGACCAGCAGGAAAGCGCCCAGGTAGCTTACCCAGACGATGGCCAGGCGGTTGCCGCCGTAGTCGGGCAGAAGAAACCAGACCGCCAGGGCCATGGCAAAGGTGATCACCTTGGGGAAAAAGCGTGTGGCCGCCAGCTCGTGGATGCGGTTATCGGCGTGCAGCAGCTGGTCGAAATAGGGTGTGAGGAGGAATATCCAGCCGAAGGGGAGGAGCAGGAAGAAGAACGACCTGAGCCCTTTTTCCTCCAGGTTGCCGTCTGCCAGTCCGTACACCCCCATGATGACCGCCATCACCACAAAGAGGACCAGGAGGATCACCAGTGAAGCCCCGTAGAGCTCGCGGGCCGTTTGGGGGTCCTTGTTGGTCACCAGCGCCCGGTTGCCCGCGTAAAAGAACCCCATTGGAAAAAGGATGCGTGCCACGTCGAACAGGCTGTCAAGGAAGGCAAAATCACCATATCCCTGGGGTCCAAGGAAGCGGGTGAATACGATGCTTGTGAAGATGGCCAGCGGGATGCCGGCAAAGCTGGCGATGTAGAGGGTGGCGGCCTGGCGCAGGCGGAGATTCTCCCACAGGCTGCTGATCTGGTGCCAGTGTCCCCCCATCCCTTATTCCTTGTGATCCATAATGATGGCGGCGATCCGTTTGGCCGCCTTGCCGTCCCACAGCTCCGGAATGCGACCGGGCTTGGTGGTGCCGCCAAGGATATCCATGGCCGCCTTTTCCACCTTCTCCATGCTGACACCCACCAGGTGGTTGGTGCCCACGTCGATGGTCACGGGCCGCTCGGTATTCCTCCTCACGGTGATGCACTGAACCCCCATATAGGTGGTCTCCTCCTGGATTCCCCCGCTGTCGGTGATGACCAGCTCGGCGTAGCGCATCAGCGACAGGAACTCAATGTACCCCATGGGCTCGGTGAGCAGCAGTCCGGACGGCATTTTGTCTTCCAGTCCGAACTCCCGTATGTTTTTCCTCGTGCGCGGGTGAACGGGAAACACCAGCCTCCTCTCCTTTGCCACCCGGCCCAGGGTTTCCATCAGGGAGGTGAGGCTCTCCCGGTCATCCACGTTGGAGGGCCTGTGAAAGGTGGAAACCACATACCTGCCTTTGTCCAGCTTCAGCCGCCCAGTGATGTCGCACGACTCAATGGCTTCGTAGTGGGACTCCAGGGTGTCGATCATGGTGTTGCCCACGAAGAAGATTTTGTTGTCGTCCATCCCTTCGTCGCGCAGGTTATGCATTCCGCTGTGCTCTGTCACGAAGAGGAAGTCGGACACCACATCGGTGACGATGCGGTTGATCTCTTCGGGCATGGACTTGTCAAAGCTGCGCAGTCCGGCCTCCACGTGGGCAATGGGAATCCCCATCTTGGAGGCCACCAGGGCGGCGGCCAGGGTGGAGTTCACATCGCCGGGCACGATGACCAGGTCGGGGCGCTCCGCCAGCAACACCTTTTCCAGCTCCAGCATGATACGGGCCGTCTGCTCCGCATGACTGCCACCGCCCACACCCAGGTTGAAGTCGGGCCTGGGCATCTGCAGTTCATCAAAAAAAATCTCCGACATCCGCTGGTCGAAATGCTGGCCGGTGTGGCACAAGAGGTGCTTCACCTCTTTGCGGTACTTTTTGAATGCCCTGGCCAGGGGGGCTATCTTGATAAAGTTGGGACGCGCGCCAACAACAGACAATACCGTTTTCATAGTTTATGTTTCAATGGGACGAATGACGAATGATCAATGACACTGCGCCATCTCCACCAGGGCAAGGGGAATGTTCAGGGTGATGCACTTGTCCAGGGTATCCAGCCGCAGGACCAGTTTTTTGTTTTTACCCACACTGATCACCTCGCCGCAGAGTCCCTTCATGGGCCCTCTCACCACGCGTACCGGGCTGCCCGGTGCGGGCGTTTCCTGCATACACTCCATGTCGATGCCCTCGCTGTTCAAACGCTTCAGGGCATCAATCTGCCTGTCGGGTATGGCAACCGCCTTTCCCTCAAAGGTAATAAAACGGACGATACCGGGGGTGTTTAATATGTCAAAGTAGGCCCTGGGGTCTTCCGGCCGGGTGTGCACAAAAAGGTAGGAGGGCAGCAGGGGCATGTCCACCTGCTTCTTCCTGTCGCTCCAGATGCGCCACCGCCTGACCAGCGGAAGGTACGACTCCACCCCGTGCTTTGACAGCATCTCGTGGGCGCGCTTCTCAAAGCGGGAACGGGTATAGACGGCATACCACCGCTTGTCCTT
>SKNE01000055.1 GCA_007120675.1 Bacteroidales bacterium | reverse complement strand
GCCAGGCACAGCGACGGACGCCTTCTTGTTTACGGATACACTGAACTGCTGGCAGACAGGCAGGAGAGCCGCCAGGCGACATGGATAAAGCCTGTTTGGGCCTTTGCTGTCCTCCTGGTCATCGCCGTCATCCTCTCACGCCTGAAGACCACCTGGTTTTGGTACCTGGGCAGGCTGTACTTTGTTGTGCTCGCCTTGCTGGGCCTCATCATCTTCTTTATGTGGTTTCTGTCCGACCACTACGCTACCGCCATCAACCTCAACCTGCTGTGGACACTGCCCACACACATCTATTTTGCCTTTTACCTGGGGAAAGCCCGCCAGCCCATCCTTTCACAATACTATTTCAAGGCCGTCCTCCTGATCAACCTGGTCCTGATCCTCGGTTGGCCGCTGAACCCCCAGGGCTTCCACATCGCCTTTCTCCCCATGATCACACTGGCAGCCTATTTTGCCTTCGCCAACCTGCGCACAAACAGCCTGTCCCACCCCACCTCTTCTGTTAAGCAATGATACACCGGTCCGCATCAAAAAAACCTGTATCTTTGCCCCCTGATTAGCGCCCGTTGATTATCGAACATGCCCTGCGGACATTTATTAACATTTTCTGGTTGATAAATTTGCCGATACCGATTCAAAGTTTTATCTTTGCACCCCCTAAATGAGGGGTTAAGTGTGCATTAATCAATCAGAGACAGCAAATTAAGCTAAAGATGAATACACAGAGTTATAAGACCGCTTCGGCTAACAAGTCCACTGTGAGCAAGGAGTGGGTAGTGGTGGATGCCGGTGACGAGGTATTGGGACGCCTTGCTGCAAAGGTAGCGAAGCTATTGCGTGGCAAGCACAAACCGTATTTTACGCCCCATGTGGACTGCGGAGATCACGTCATTGTGGTCAATGCAGAGAAGATCCGCCTGACGGGAAACAAATGGGACCAGAAGACCTATGTGCGCCATACAGGCTATCCGGGTGGTCAGCGCTTCAAAACCGTTCCCCAGGTGATGGCCAGCAAACCCACCTTCATGGTGGAGAAAGCCATCAAGGGGATGCTCCCCAAAAACAGGCTGGGCAGTCAGATGTTCCGAAACCTGCATGTTTACCAGGGACCCGAACATCCTCACCAGGCGCAAAAACCCAAAGCTATCAACCTCAACACAATCAAATAAACATGGAAGTGATCAACACCTCAGGAAGAAGGAAGACAGCCGTTGCGCGCGTCTACATGAAGCCCGGCAACGGACAGATCATTGTTAACAAAAAGGACTACAAGGAATATTTCCACACCAGCATCCTGCAGTACGTAGTGAACCAGCCCTTTGCCATTACGCAAAACGAAGGGAAATTTGACGTGAAGGTGAACCTGAACGGGGGTGGCATCAAAGGGCAGGCCGAGGCCCTGCGCCTGGCTGTCTCCAAGGCCCTTGTGCAGCTTGACGCAGAATATCGTCCGCCACTGAAGGCCAAAGGATTGCTGAGAAGGGATCCAAGGATGGTGGAGAGAAAGAAACCCGGACAGCCAAAGGCCAGGAAAAAATTCCAGTTCAGCAAACGTTAATCACATTTTATATTTTCAGAGATTATGGCAAGAACAAACTATAATGAACTCCTGGATGCTGGTGTCCATTTTGGCCACCTCAAGCGGAAGTGGAATCCCAATATGGCTCCCTATATTTTCATGGAGCGCAACGGCATCCATATCATCGACCTGAACAAGACCATTGCCAAGCTGGATGAAGCGGCGGCTGCCCTGAAGCAGATTGCCCGTTCGGGCAAAAAGATCCTTTTCGTGGCCACCAAGAAGCAGGCCCAGGATACGGTGAAGGAGCTGGTCAAGCAGGTGAACATGCCTTATGTCACTGAGCGCTGGCCCGGGGGAATGCTCACCAATTTTGCCACCATCCGTAAGGCGGTGCGCAAGATGAGCTCCATCGATAAGATGGCCACCGACGGCACTTTCGACAACATGTCCAAGCGGGAGCGCCTCCAGGTGATGCGCGAGCGTGCCAAGCTGGAGAAGCAGCTGGGCAGTATTGCAGACCTCAACAGGCTGCCCTCGGCGGTCTTTGTGGTGGACATCTGCAAGGAGCATATCGCCGTGAAAGAAGCCAAAAAACTGAACATCCCCACCTTCGCCATCGTGGATACCAACGCCAACCCGCTGGACGTTGATTTCCCCATTCCGGCCAATGACGATGCATCCAAATCGATCCACATCATCGTCAAGCTGATGGTGGAAGCGGTCCAGGAAGGGCTTGCAGAGCGGAAACTGGACAAAGACAAGGCAGCCGAAGAGGAGGAAGAGCGTGAGATGGAAGAGGCCCGTGAACGGGAGCGTATTAAGGCGCTGGAAGAGGCCGATGACGAAGAACTTACTGCTGACGAACTGGAAGAGAAAAGGTCAAGGCTGGCCAAGAAAGCCAAGCTGAAGCAGGAAGAAGAAGAGCAGAAGGCCAGCGCCCGCCCGGGAAGCAGGCGACCTGCCGGTAAGAGGCCCAGGAAGTAAAGATCCTGGGGTGCAGCCTGCCTTGCAGGCGATAAATGATTGTTCCAAATAAAAAAACCGTTGAATATGTCAAAAATAACTGCCGCACAGGTGAATGAATTGCGCCAGAAGACCGGCGCAGGAATGATGGATTGTAAGAAAGCCCTGGTGGAGGCTGAAGGCGATTTTGAAAAAGCCACCGATATCCTCCGCAAGAAAGGGCAGAAGCTGGCCAGCAGCCGTGCAGAACGTTCAGCCAATGAAGGCGTTGTGCTCAGCACTGTGGATGCCGGCGCCCAAAAGGCCTTTGCCGTTATGCTGAACTGCGAGACCGATTTCGTGGCGCAGAACCAGGAGGTGATCGACTTTGCCCAGGCCATCCTGGACCTGGCCGTTGAGAAGGGTTGCGACAACCTGGAAACCCTCAGGGAGCTCGATATGAACGGTCGTTCGGTACAGGAGAATATCACCGACATGATCGGCAAGACCGGTGAGAAGATGGAGCTGGGTGGCTTTGGTGTGGTAAAAGGAGAGAAGGCGTTCGCCTATACTCACCCTGGCAATAAGATCGCTGCCATCGCTGCGCTGAATAAGTCGGATGTAAGTGATATCGACGTGGTGGGCAAGGATGTGGTGATGCAGATCGCCGCCATGGCCCCGGTTGCCCTCAGCAAGGATGATGTGGATCCCGCCATCATTGACAAAGAGATTGAGATCGGCAAAGAGCAAGCCCGCCAGGAAGGCAAGCCTGAGCAGCTGCTGGAAAAGATTGCCATGGGCAAGCTGAACAAGTTCTTTAAGGAGAGCACCCTGCTCAGCCAGGACTTTATCAAGGACAGCAAAAAGACCGTCAGCCAGATGCTGCAGGCAGCTGACAAGGACCTGACGGTGGTGGACTTCAGGCGCCTTTCCCTGGTGTAACCAGGGTGCCGTGCGGATTGCCGTTCACGACCATATCATATAGAACACCCTTCTCATTGACGTTGAACACGATGATGGGAAGGGTGTTTTCTTTGCATAGGGTGAATGCCGTCCTATCCATCACCTGCAGGTTCCGTTCAATGGCCTGGTCAAAACTCAGGGTGTCGAACCTGGTGGCCCCGGGGTCTTTCTCCGGGTCAGCCGTATAGATGCCATCCACCCGCGTGCCTTTCAGAATGACCTCTGCCTTGATCTCCAGGGCACGCAGGGCTGCTGCCGAATCGGTCGTAAAGAAAGGGTTTCCCGTACCTCCCGCAATGATCAGGACATGGCCTGCCTCCAGCAGGCCAATGGCGCGCTTGCGGTCCATCTTCTTGCAGATCGGTGATATTTCTATGCCAGACAAGACAGTGGATGGGATGTTTAAGTCCCCCAGTGCAGACTGCAGTGCCATGCTGTTGATCACCGTGGCCAGCATCCCCATCTGGTCGCCCTGCACCCTGTCGAACCCTTTGCGGGTGCCCTGGATGCCCCTGAAGATGTTGCCACCACCCAGCACAATGCCCAGCTCCACACCTGCCTCCACAAGTGATTTTATCTCATTGGCATAGATTTGCAGCGCCCCGGCATCGATGCCGGACCGTTCGCCTCCAGCCAGCGACTCCCCGCTGAGCTTCAGCAATATTCGCTTGTATTTCGCCATGCTACCAGTATTGTATCTGTAAGGTACAAGTTTACGCTTTTTTTTCATGCCCCGCAATGAATTATCCGCGCCAAACCCCCTGAGTCCTGATAAAATCAATATTTTGCTAAATTTGTGCTATCAACCAAAACCAACATTAGCATGAACGACGAATTGGATTTTTTATTCGCAGAGGCCGAGGAGAAGATGGGCAAGGCCATTACCCACCTGGAAAGGGAGCTCATTAAGATACGTGCCGGCAAGGCCAACCCCCAGATGCTTGACAGCGTGAAGGTGGATTATTACGGGGTGATGACCCCCCTGGCACAAATGTCGAACATCAACACCCCTGACCCGCGCAATATCCTGGTGCAGCCGTGGGAGAAGAATATGCTGGAACCCATCGAGAGGGCCATCATGGCAGCGAACCTGGGCTTCAACCCCCAGAACGACGGCAGCCTGATCCGGATCTCTGTGCCCCCGCTCACGGAAGAGCGGCGCAAAGAGCTGGTAAAGCGGGTCAAGGTGGAGGCCGAGAACACCAAGGTGAGCATACGCAACATCCGTCGCGAGGCCCTGGATTCTGCCAAGAAACTGGAGAAGGAAGGGGCGCCAGAGGACCTGGTCAAGGTGTTTGAACACAATATCCAGGAAATCACCAATGAGCACACGGCTAGGGTCGACAAGATGGTTGAGGCCAAGGAGACCGACATCATGACGATCTAAAGGGAACGCGGACAAAGGCGTTGGTGGATGTGCCGGGCAGCAGGTCCCCCAGAAGCTTCAGTGACCTGCGGCGGTCTTCGTTTAACTGCTCCTTCAGCTCTGAGAGGGAGTTGAAGCGCATCTCGTCTCGTATGCGCAACAGGAAAGCGATCCTGATCCAATCACCGTAGATATCTTCATCAAAATCAAAGAGGTGCGCCTCTATGGTCACATTCTTTAAATCCAGCGTGGGGCGAATGCCGATGTTCACCATGCTGCTGACCCAACGGTCTTTCACCTTGACCATCCCGATATACACGCCCTGTGAAGGGATCGCCTTTGCTTTGTCGGCCAGCTTCAGGTTGGCTGTGGGATAACCCAGCGTTCGCCCTATCTTGTTTCCTTCCACCACAAACCCATCCAGCTGGTAAGCGTATCCAAGCTGACAGGATGCCTCGTCCACACGGCCAGCCAGGATACTCTCTGTCAGCTGGTCCAATGTTTTCGCACCTTTCCCGCGGAAGCGGTTGTCAATCAACGAACCCCAGTGTGCCTTTTGTCCGAATGAAAGCCCGAGGAGCTCACAAAACCCCGGCTGTTCCCACAGGTCGGAGCCCGGAATCAGCACACCCGCCTTTTCACGCAGCAAGGCCGGATCCATTGGCCAGTTCAGCCTTTTCATGCCCCGGGGACCGGGAGGGAAGGGCCAGGTGAGCACCTCATTAAAGCCCATATCATGAAGCATTTGAAGCCGCTCGTAGGGTGAAAGCAAAACGGGCATCCCGCTCCTGGAGGGTGCCTGGCCTGAGGGGGAGGTGCACAGGATGACCAGGAGCTTCTCCTGCTCCCCTTTGCAGCTGGCCATCCCTGCCTCAAGCAGTTCACGCTGAACCGGAAGCATGCCGTCAAAGAAAGAGAGCACACAGGCCCCGTAGGGTGTTTGGGCCACAAGTCGTTCCCTGGTGATCAGATTGGGATGGGGAATGTGCTTCTGTCTGTCCATAGATGCAATGAAATGCCCAAGACAGGCGTTTCAAGGGGGTAAAGGTAAAATTTTAAGGGAATTGGCGAGCCCATTTTTTTCAAAATGATTACTTTCGCAAGGTAGGGCAGGATGCTGACTGCCCCTTTCAACCATGCAAGCGCCTGCCGGCAGCCTTCAAGGTGCAAAGGTATCCGCTGCTTCAAAAAAGCCTTTTTACATATGGAGAAGGACAAAACAGATGAACGGTCTGGCAAAGTGGCCCAGGTCATTGGGCCTGTGGTAGATGTGATCTTCGAGGGGAGCAAGGGCCTGCCAGAGATATACGAGGCCCTGGAGGTGTTCAATGAACATGGCCACCGCATTGTGCTGGAATGCCAGCAGCACCTGGGAGAAGACACGGTGCGCAGCATTGCCATGGATGGTACCGATGGCCTGTCGCGGGGCATGCCGGTCTATCGCACCGGCGGTCCCATCACCATGCCTGCCGGTGAGGAGGTGCGTGGCCGCTTGTTCAACGTGATTGGGGAGCCCATCGACGGACTGGGACCGGTGAAGACCACCGCGCGCTATGACATTCACAAGGAGCCGCCCAGGTATGATGAACTGAAGACAGGCGACGAGGTGCTGCTGACCGGCATCAAGGTGATCGACCTGCTCATGCCTTATCCCAGGGGCGGCAAGATTGGCCTGTTTGGCGGGGCAGGGGTGGGTAAGACCATCCTCATCATGGAGCTGATCAACAACATCGCCAAAAGTTACGAGGGGAAGAGCGTCTTTGCCGGGGTGGGGGAGCGCACCCGTGAGGGAAACGACCTTTTGCGTGAAATGATCGAATCGGGCGTCATCAATTATGGTAAGGCGTTCAGGGAGGCCCTCGAAAAAGGGCAGTGGGACCTGTCGCTGGTGGACCCCGAGGCCCTGGCCACCTCACAGGCCACCCTTGTCTTCGGCCAGATGAACGAACCCCCCGGTGCCCGCGCACGTGTCGCCTTGTCTGGACTGGCACTGGCCGAATACTTTCGCGATGGGGATGGGGAAGGGGAAGGCAACGACATCCTGTTTTTTATTGACAACATTTTCCGTTTCACCCAGGCAGGCTCTGAGGTGTCGGCCCTGCTTGGCAGGATGCCCTCGGCGGTGGGCTATCAGCCGACGCTGGCTACGGAGATGGGATTGCTGCAGGAGCGCATCACCTCCACCAAAAGGGGATCCATCACCTCTGTACAGGCCATCTACGTGCCCGCTGATGACCTGACCGACCCCGCACCCGCCACCACCTTCGCTCACCTGGATGCCACCACGGTGCTAAGCCGCAAGATCTTTGAGCTGGGGATCTATCCCTCGGTGGACCCCCTTGATTCCACTTCCCGGCTGCTCTCTCCCGCCATCGTGGGCGAAGAGCACTACGAGACCGCCCAGGAGGTTAAACGCATCCTGCAGCGCTATAAGGAGCTCCAGGACATCATTGCGATCCTGGGCATGGAAGAGCTGTCGGATGAGGACCAGCTGGTGGTCAAACGGGCCAGGAAGGTGCAGCGCTTCCTGAGCCAGCCATTCTTTGTGGCAGAGCAATACACCGGACTGCCCGGCGCCTTTGTTCCCATTGAGGAGACCATCAGGGGCTTCTCCCTGATCCTCAGTGGGGAGATGGACCAGTACCCCGAGTCGGCATTTAACCTGTGCGGCACCATCGATATGGTAAAGGAAAAGGCGGCCAGCATCAACCAACAGCAAAAAAAGGCGGCAATGCAACTGAAGGTAATTAGTCCCAGCAAAATCCTTTACCAGGGAGAAGTAGGCCTTGTTCAGATGCCAGGAGAGATGGGCTCGTTTGAGGTGCTGAAGAACCACGCGCCCATCGTGGCCTTGCTGGCCTCTGGCAAGATTAAGATCATTGATAGTCAGAGAAATACGATTTTTTTGGACATCCCAGGCGGCGTGGTGCACGTGCGGGATAACCGCATCACCATCGTATCGGAAAGCCCCTGACGGGCTTCCTGCCATTGCGTTTTTTTTGTATCTTTACTGAAAAAACATGTTGAAGAAACGGTGGGTGCTCAATGAGGATGCCCAAGAGGAGATTGTTGAAAAGCTTTCCACCACCCTGAAGATAGACCACACGCTGGCCCGTTTGCTTGCGCAGCGCGGCATCAGCAGTTATGCCGAAGCACGGGACTTTTTCCGTCCCTCCATGGACAATTTGCATGATCCGTTTTTGCTGAAGGACATGGACAAGGCGGTGACCCGTATTGAGCAGGCCATTCAGCAGGGAGAGAGGATACTGGTGTACGGTGATTACGACGTGGACGGCACCACGGCCGTTGCACTGGTGTATGACCTCCTGAAGGAATTCCATCCACACATTGATTACTACATTCCTGACCGCTACAAGGAGGGTTACGGCATTTCCTTTGAGAGCATCGATTACGCCAGGGAGACGGGGGTAAGCCTGATCATCTCGCTGGACTGCGGTATCAAAGCACACAAACAGATTGACTATGCCACCAAGAGTGGCATAGATTTTATAGTGGTGGACCATCACCGCCCGGATGACATCCCCCTGTCAGCCGTTGCCGTGGTGGACCCCAAGCAGTCTGACTGCAACTATCCCTACAGGGAACTTTCCGGTTGCGGACTGGGCTTTAAACTGGCGCAGGCATTCTACCAGCGAAGGAAGCTGAGTACCGATAAGCTGGATCGCTTCCTTGACCTGGTGGTGGTCAGTATTGCGGCTGATGTGGTGCCCATCACCGGTGAAAACCGAATACTGGCCTACCACGGACTGAAACGTCTGAACTTCAATCCGCGGGCCGGCTTCGAATCGATCCTCTTTTACAGCAACGTCTTTCGCAAGGCCCGGCCCGATGATGTGTCGGCTTTCACCAGGGAGATCGGGATCAACGACCTGATGTTCCTGATTGGCCCAAAGATCAATGCGGCCGGACGCATTGAAAACGGACGGAAGGCTGTGGACCTGCTGGTGTGTGAAAAGATGGGGCAGACCCACGAGCTGACCATCGACATCAACGACAACAACACGGAACGCCGCAGCCTGGATACCGACATCACCCGGCAGGCCATGCAACTCATTGCCGGCAACCCGGAGCTGAAAGACAGCAAGTCGACCATCCTCTTTGACCCCAACTGGCATAAGGGGGTGATCGGTATCGTGGCCTCCCGGCTCATAGAGACCTATTACCGTCCGACGATCATCTTCACCGAATCCAATGGAATGATCACCGGATCGGCCCGGTCGGTAAAGGATTTTGATGTGTATAACGCCATCGATGCGTGCAGCGACCTGCTGGAGCATTTCGGGGGACATAAATATGCGGCGGGACTGAGCCTGAGACCGGAAAACCTGGAGGCCTTCAAGCATAAGTTCACCGGGGTGGTGGAAGAAAGCCTCACGGAGGAGATGCTGATCCCCCAAATTGAGGTGCACGCAGAGATCAGGCTCAGGGACATTGCAGGCAAGTTTTTCCGGGTGCTCAAGCAGTTTGCCCCCTTCGGTCCCGGCAACCCCAATCCCGTGTTCGTGTCGCGCCACTGCCAGGCGCAGGGAAACGTGCGGGTGGTAGGCAGCAAGCACCTGAAATTCAAAGTGTCACAGCAGTCGGGCGGCTATGCCGACATGCCAGCCATCGCCTTCCAGCAGGGCCACCAGCTCCAACAGTTGAAAAACAGCCAGTCGTTCGACCTGGTTTACCAGATAGAGGAGAACAGCTGGAACGGTCGGGTAAGCCTGCAGCTCAATGTGAAGGATATGGGATTCACGCCGTAGGGTCGCTGTTACCGGTATCCGTCGTTAGCCGGAGCGCGGAAACAGGGCCGTTTGGAATGGCGCCGTTTGGGGCGCGCTGAAGGAATATTGTGGAGCCGTTCACCACTAAAAACGGGGCGCAACCGAAAAGCCTGATGAGTAGGAAAACCTAAACAAAATGAAGATGGAACAAGTGAACAACCAGGTAGTCAAAACCGGGGACTGGGTAGTTACCCTGCTGATTGCGGCCATCCCCCTTGTTGGCCTGATCATGATGTTTGTATGGGCGTTTGGTGGCAACACCACTCCGTCTAAGGCCAACTGGGCCAAGGCCATGCTGATCTGGGCCGCCATTATCATTGGTTTGACCCTATTATTCACCATCTTGGGTGTCTCCATCATTGGATCAATGTTCTTATAGGGAATTGGTGTGTGATTTTTTATTGGCTGCACTGCCCGCGAAGCGTTGCGCGCTTTCGCGGGATGCGCTTTTTGCGTGAGCCTGCGGGATGCTGATTATTTCCTGCCAAAGTCGGCGGGTATTTCGCCCCAGGCTTCCGTTTCCCATTTGAGGATGGGGGTGTCCCACTGATTTTTCTGCAGCCACTGTTCTGCCCGGCGGATGAGCTCGAACAGCTCCTGGTTATGGCTGCCGGCCGCTACCTTTGTGCGCGTTTTTTTGTTGTTCACCCAGGTGATGGCCGTGTGGGAGTCGCTGTAGATGGGGCGGTGGATGCCGTGTTTTTTGCACCAGGCCAGGGCGTGGACCAGGGCCAGGAACTCGCCGATATTGTTTGATCCGCCGGCAAACGGACCCATCCTGAACAAGCGGGCGCCACTCATGGTGTCCACCCCCTGATACTCCATTTTTCCGGTGACGCTGTTACAGGCTGCATCCACCGATATGCTGTCCAGTATGGGCTTCCCAATGGCCCTCAGCTGCTCTGCGCTGAGACGACTTTGCTGCCGCTTGTCCCTGCCGATATAGTCTGCGTAATTGCCTTCAAATGCTTCCCAGGCCTGTTCTTCGGTTGGAAAACCCTTGTAAATGGCGCCCTGGTACCCTTCAATGGCCTTTTGACAGGTCTTCCAGCTGCTGAAAACCCCTGTTTCATGGCCGCGCCATACGGTATAGAACTTTTTCTTCCCCATGGATGTGTCGTTGAACGCCGCAGCGTGGTGTGTTTCGAATGGGCTGTCGCCGGGCAAACCGGCCTGAAAATGGAGTCCCCCGGCCACTGTCACGGTCCGCCGGTTCAGCCCTTCAGGGCGTCCCAGCCCTGGGCCACCAGCTTGATCAGTTGTCCGGAGGAGGTGTACATCATGGCTTCACCCTGGGCCTCTCCCATATGGCCAATGGCGTGGATGCCCTGCAGGTCTTTCACCTTTTCGTAGTCCCGGGGACGGATGGTGAAAAGCAGCTCATAGTCCTCTCCGCCGCTGAGGGCGCAGGTGGTGGGGTCTATGTTGAACTCGTGGGCCGTCTGTGCCATGCGGGGATCCACCGGGATCTTTTCTTCGTAGATGGTGGCACCAATCCCCGATCGTTTGCACAGGTGCTTGATCTCCGAGGCCAGTCCATCGGAGATGTCGATCATGGCGGTGGGCCTGGTGCCGGACTCCCTGAGCAGCTCGATGATGTCCCTTCTTGGCTCGGGCTTCAGCTGACGCTCCAGCACATAAGCGTAGCGGTCGATATCAGGCTGCATGTCCGGATTGGCCTTGAACGCCTCTTTTTCCCGTTGCAGGATCAGTTGTCCGCAATAGGCGGCACCGAGGTCCCCGCTCACCATGAGGATGTCGTTGGGCTTGGCGCCGCCCCGGTAGACCACCTCCTCCTTCTCCGCCTGTCCGACGGCCGTGATGCTGAGCATCAGTCCTGCCTGGCTGGTGGTGGTATCCCCTCCTGCCAGGTCCACCCGGTACTTTTCACAGGCCAGCAGGATGCCGGCGTAAAGCGCTTCCAGGGCTTCCAGTGTGTATCGCCGCGAAATGGCCAGTCCGACAAAGATCTGCTTGGGCGTGGCATTCATGGCGTAGATGTCCGACAAGTTCACCGCAACGGCCTTGTAGCCCAGGTGTTTTAGCGGAGTGTACACCATGTCAAAGTGGACGCCCTCCACCAGCAGGTCTTTGGTAACGATGGTGGCCAGCGGGCCGTTGTCCAGCACGGCGGCGTCGTCGCCGACGCCCATGATGGTCTCCGGGTGATACAGGGCCACCCCTTTGGTGAGGTGGTCGATGAGGCCAAACTCGCCCAGGCTGGCGATATCGGTGAGTGGGGGCTGTTTTTTCTTATCCTTGGTCATGAGATGGGCTTTATGATGGGATGGCCGGTGTTGGGATCATACGGCCAGTAAAAAAATCGGTTCTTATCCTGTTGAGTGGCCGGCAACTGCCTGTTTATGGGGCCAGCCGGTCAGGGGTCCAGGGTTTTTCGCTGTATGGCCACACTTTCTTCGTGCAGCAGCACCAGGAACTTTTCCACGAAAGTGGCATCCAGTCCAAGCTCTTTTGCTTTCTTCAGCCTGTCGCGCAAAAGATCCTGCTGGCGCTGCGGCTGAATGATATCCTCACCGAAGGTTTTCTTCTGTCTTCCCACCTCTTCTGACAAAGACAGGCGCATGGCCAGAACATCAAGGATCTGGTGGTCGCAGCGATCGATCTCACGGCGTAGTGTGTCCAGTGGGGGCTTATCCTCTCCAGCGCCCTGGCGGGGTGTTCCCTGACCAGCGTCGGCTGGCTTGCGTACCTTTTTCCGCCCGGAGATCCCTTCGAGGCCCTTTCGGACCTTATCCTCTGCGGCGGCTCCTTCAGCAGCCGGTCGGTGCTGTTCTTGCCCAGGGCCCCCTTCAGCCATAAGCAACTCAGCGATGTCCTGGTATGCACTGGGCCGGAGTTGCTGCAGGGGGTCAGTGAGGGCTTTGCCGGGTTCGTGGTGGACCTCAATCATGTAGCCATCGACGCCCAGTTCCCTGGCGATGAGGGCCACCTCCAGTACCCGGTCAGCGTGTCCGGCAATGTGGCTGGGGTCGCACAACAGGGGCAGGTCCGGCATGTCCCTTTTGAGGGCCATGGGCAATTCCCACAGGGGCATGTTGCGGTAGGTGCTCTGTTCGTGTGTCAGAAAGCCCCTATGTATGGCAGCCAGCTTTGTGCTGCCGGCCAGCGCGATCCTTTCTATGGCGCCAGTCCAGAGCCGCAGGTCG
>SKNE01000289.1 GCA_007120675.1 Bacteroidales bacterium | reverse complement strand
CAAGTAGGGGGGCAGCAGCCGCATGTACCCTGCCAGCACGATGGCTGTGATGCGGTGCTCTTCGAACAGCTTCAGTACGGCCGGTTCATCATCCCAGGCAGGTCCGGGCAGAATGCCTGAAGGAACACCGGCCCGGGCTGCACGCGCCAGCACGGGGGCCGAAGCGTTGTTGCTCACCACCCAGGCCACGCTCACCTGGTCATGCTCCCTGAAATAAGCCATGAAGCGGGCCGCGTTGGTGCCACCTCCCGATGCCAGTATGGCCAGGCGCTCCCTTTGTGTTGATCGTCTCATTTGCATTGCCAAACAGAAGTGATGAAAAGCCTAAGGTACTGAAAGCCGCCCACCTGGTCCTGATAAATCGATGGCAGAGGGGGCTGCTTCAGGAAAAAATCACGTATATTTGCAATAAAGCTGCCCAAAACAAGGGCTAAAAGTAACGAAAAACCATCAGTAAAGCGTCCGGCAGGACCCGAATCCCCGAAAACAACTATTGATTTAGTTGACCTCTATGCATTGATTTTATGGTGATTACAGCTGACAAGCAAAAAATCAAAGCAAAAAAGTTGTTTAAAACGAATTTAATATTTTTCTTTGCAGCCTGTTTAACAAAAAAAGGAGAAACCATGTCTGACATTGCAACAAGAGTAAAAGCTATCATTGTTGATAAGCTTGGCGTAGATGAAAAAGAGGTAACCCCCGAGGCCAGCTTCACCAATGACCTGGGAGCGGACTCTCTGGACACTGTAGAGCTCATCATGGAGTTTGAAAAAGAGTTCAACCTGGCCATTCCCGATGACCAAGCCGAAAAAATCAGCACGGTAGGAGAAGCCATCGCTTATATTGAAAAGGACAGCAAGTAATCCATATGTTGTCATAAGCGTAGAGCCCGCATGTCAAGGTTCGCTCCGCAAACGGGGGAGCCTGGTTCATGTGGGCTTTATTTAATTTTGATGAGATAAAACCCGATTCAATGGAACTTAAAAGAGTAGTCGTTACCGGCCTGGGCGCGCTTACTCCCATCGGTAATTCATTAGCCGAATATTGGGATGCATTGTTGAAAGGGGTCAGCGGTGCGGCGCCCATCACCAAATTCGACGCTTCGCAATTCAAGACCCAGTTTGCCTGTGAATTAAAGGGTTACCAGGCAGCGGATCATTTTGACCGCAAGGAGGCGCGCAAGTACGATCCCTTCACGCAGTATGCCATGGTGTCAACAGCCGAGGCCATTGGGGACGCAGGCATCGACCTGGAGAAGATCGACCTGGACCGTGTGGGGGTTGTATGGGGCAGCGGCATAGGTGGCCTGGAGACCTTTTTGAAAGAGGTATCCGACTTTGCCAAAAGTGATGGTCCGCCACGCTTCAGTCCCTTCTTCATCCCCAAGATGATTGCCGACATCGCCGCCGGCCACATCTCCATCAAGTACGGCTTCTGTGGTCCCAATTACACCACCACCTCGGCCTGTGCCTCTTCGGCCAATGCCCTGATCGACTGTTTCAACCTGATCCGGCTGGGCAAGGCTGACATGTTCATCAGCGGGGGCTCGGAGGCGGCCATCAACGAGGCGGGCGTTGGCGGGTTCAGCGCCATGCACGCCATCTCCACGCGCAACGATGACCCGCAGACCGCTTCACGCCCCTTCGACAAGGACCGCGACGGTTTTGTGCTGGGCGAAGGCAGTGGCACCATCATCTTCGAAGAGCTGGAACATGCGCTGAAGCGTGGTGCCAAGATCTACGCAGAGGTGGTTGGCGGTGGCATGTCGGCCGACGGCTACCACATGACCAGTCCCCACCCCGAAGGAAAGGGCGCCATGCAGGTGATGCGCTACGCACTGGAGGATGCGGGATTGCAGCCCGAAGAGGTGGACCATATCAACACCCACGGCACTTCCACGCCCCTGGGCGACATTGCCGAGCCCAAAGCGATCGCCTCATTTTTTGGCGAGCACGCCTACAAGATCAGCATCAACTCCACCAAGTCCATGACCGGTCACCTGCTGGGTGCAGCGGGTGCTGTGGAAGCCATCGCCACCATCCTGGCGGTGAAGAACGACATCATCCCTCCCACCATCAACCATTTCACCAAGGACCCGGAGATTGACAATAAGTTGGATTTCACCTTTAACGAAGCCAAAAAGCGCACAGTGAACATCGCTTTGTCCAACACCTTCGGCTTTGGCGGTCACAATGCGTGTGTGGCGTTCAAGAAGTTTGACCAATAAGCAGCATACCTTGGGAATCCTTCCATCCTGGCGACGCAAAAAACATGCTTCGGACAACTTGTCCGAGGCCATTCGCAACCTTTTCGGTTACCAGCCCAGAAACATCCCCGTTTATGAGCTGGCCTTCCGCCATAAATCACTGGCCATTGTCGACAATGGGGTAAAGCACTGCAACGAGCGGCTTGAATACCTGGGCGATGCGGTCCTGGGCAGTGTGGTGGCAGACTTTTTGTTCAAAAAGTTTCCCTTCAAGGATGAGGGCTTCCTTACGGAGATGCGCTCACGCATTGTGAGCCGCAGCAACCTGAACATGCTCTCGCGCAAGCTTGGACTGGATCACCTGGTGAAGGCCACCAAGGAGAGCAGCGCACCCGGCAGCAGCATCCTGGGGGACGCCTTCGAGGCGTTTGTCGGGGCCATGTACCTGGACAAGGGGTATGCCTTCACCAAAAACCTCATCATTCAGCAGATCATTCAGACCCACCTGGACGTGGATGAGCTGATGAGCCGCGACATCAACTTCAAAAGCAAGGTGATTGAGTGGGCCCAGCGGAAAAAGAGGGGGGTGGACTTCGTGCTGGCGGATGAGTTTGAGAACGGCCGCAAGGGGAGGACTTACGTGATCGAGCTCAGGCTGGACAACCAGGTGGTGGGGCGCGGACAGGATTACTCCATCAAGCGGGCCGAACAGCGTGCGGCCAGGGCCGCCTGGGAGGAATTCATCGACGATGGTGAGTCCGGCGACCAATAGATCAACAGCCCTTTGATTCTTCCTCCCCTTGCCATACCTTTGCAGAAACGCCCATCTGCATCCCACCATGCCCAGGAAACTGAAACTACAGATCGAGTACAAGCCTGAATTCAGGACCATTGGGCTATTCAGCGTCCAAAAAGATTATCGCCTTTCCTGGCTCATCAACCAGGCGCTGGGGACAGACCTGCAGAGGCTGCCCGACTTCAAGTATGTCGCCAGGGGGATGGATGAGCCCTGCCGCTTCCCCGTATTTCACCACGCCACGCCGGAGCTGAAAACAAGGTATTTCCTGGTAAAGAACCGGTGCACACACGGCCACTTGCTTACCCAGGCCAAAAACATGGATTACCTGTTCGTGCTGAAACAAACCGAAGACTACCCTGTGCTGGACGCCTTGCTGACGCAGCTGCGGAAGATGAAGGACATACAGGCAGCCTTTACGCTGGACGACAAGCTGGATAAGCAAAGCACCGCCTTCTTCTACGACTTCGAGCTCTACCTGGACGGCATCATATAGCTTCCCGCCGCCATCACCGGGTGGTCAGCACCACGGTGCGGCCTGT
>SKNE01000245.1 GCA_007120675.1 Bacteroidales bacterium | reverse complement strand
CGGACCGGACAGCCCAAGGCAGACAGACGCTGGTACGCTTGGACCGGACAGTCCCGGGCAGGCAGATACCGGTACGCTTGGACCGGACAATCCCTGGCAGGCAGACACCGGTGTGCCCGGACCGGCCATCCCGGGGCTGGTGGATCCGGACCTGCTTACACCGGGGGTCACCAGGCAACTGGATCCGGATGCCCTGTTCACCATCGAAGGGTACGAAAAAGCAGGCTATGGGGTGATGACCGGCAAAGAACGGGAAGCGATCCTCACACTGGCCCGGACGGAGGGGATCCTGCTGGATCCGGTATACACGGGCCGGGCTTTCCATGCCATGGCGGATCACCTGGAGGCAGGCCGCCTGGAAAGGGGCACCAATGTCCTCTTCTGGCATACGGGTGGCCTGCCTGCAAATTTTTCACCCAACTACTCCTTCTTCTGACCCGGTGCTGTTTGGGAATTGTCCCTTATCTTTGGTTCATCCAATATTGAAAGTGGACTGATTATGCCTGATATTTCACTTATACAAAGACTGCTGCTGATTGTTTTCCTTTTACCAGGCTGCGGCGCGCTCTCTCCGCTCCTTGCCGATCCGCCCGAAAGTGAACCTTCTCCCCAGCAGCGGCTGGCCCGGCTGCCTGAATTCATGGAGCGCGGAATGGCCGACTGGGGCATTCCGGGCATGGCCGTTGCCGTGGTGCAGGGCGATGAGGTGGTGTACACCCGGGGCTTTGGATACACCAGGCTGGGCTCAGGTGAACGGGTGGATGAGCACACGGTCTTTGCCATGGCTTCCCTGACGAAAGCCATGACGGCTGCGGCGCTGGGAATTTTGGTGGATGAAGGAAAGCTGCACTGGGATGACAGGGTAAGGGACCATCTCCCCTGGTTTCGACTGTCGGATCCCTGGGTGACGGAAGAGGTGAGGATTCGCGACCTTTTGTCGCACCAGGTGGGTATCGGCCGGCTTACGGGTAATCGCCTGCGCTTCATGCCCGGCCGCGACCCACAGACCATCATGTCCTTTGTCCGGCACATGCCCTTCGAAGCCAGCTTCCGCTCGGCTTACGTCTACAGCAACATCATGTACATGGTGGCCGGCCAGGTGCTGGAGGCCGTATCAGGGGTGCCGTGGGACCAATTCATGGCCGAACGCCTTTTTACCCCAATGGGGATGACACGCACGGGCACATCCATCAGTCAGCTGGCGGGGATGGACAATGTCTCATGGCCCCACCAGGAGATCGATGGGGAGGTGCAGGTGATCCAGCGGCGCTGCTTCGAC
Organism: Bacteroidales bacterium; assembly: GCA_007120675.1. Classification (GTDB taxonomy): domain Bacteria; phylum Bacteroidota; class Bacteroidia; order Bacteroidales; family UBA7960; genus PUPG01. The sequence continues at coordinate 2,271 of SKNE01000245.1, read as the reverse complement.
AATGTGGGTCCCGCCGCTTCGGTGAACGCCTCGGTGCACGACATGGCCCGGTGGATGATCCTGCAGCTTGGAGAGCCAGGGGTGTATGAGGGGGAACGGATCATCAGCAGGGAAAGCCTGCTGGAGACCCATCAGCCCCAACAGGTGTTCCGCCTGGATGACCCGCTTGGCGATCAGCTTACAGGCTACGCCCTGGGGTGGGGACTGCGCCATTACGAAGGTTACAGGGTGTCGCAACATAGCGGGGCCACCGATGGCATGACCTCCTTTTTGGTGCTGATGCCGGAGAAAGAACTGGGCGTGCTGGTGGTCAGCAACCTGTTCTGCAACTTCAGGCCCGCCGTGGTACGCTACATCCTGGATGCCATGATCGGCATTCAGCGGGAAAAGGACTGGCATACGCACTTCTTTACAGAATACCTTGAGCTCAGGGAGGAGACCCTGGCACGGAGGGCGGAGCTGGAAGGCCTTCGACAGCCTGACAGGGCCCATAGCCTGCCACTTTCAGGGTATGCCGGCCTGTTTACCCATCCCGTATACGACAATGCGGAGGTCCGCATCGATCAAGGGGGACAGCTGGTCCTGCAGCTGTGGGACGACCCCGGCATGATCGCCGACCTGGAGCACTGGCATTATGATACCTTCCGGGCGCACTGGCGCAACAGGGCCATGCGGGAGAAATTCATCGCCTTCGACATGGATGAAACGGGCGCTGTCAGCCACCTGAACATCCACTTCACGCTGCGGCAGATCCTTATCTCGGTGGGCATATACCCGGCCGACTATACAAGAGAGGTTCGCTACTCACGTCAGCCACAATAGGATCGCTTGTATTTCAATAAAATTCGTTACCTTTGCACCCCCAAATCATCTTTTGGGACAAGCATATTACAAACCATTTTAAACGAACTGAAATGCAAAGACAGTACGAAACCGTTTTCATTATGACTCCCGTTTTGTCTGAAGAACAGATGAAGGAAGCGGTAAGTAAGTTTCAGGACTACCTGAAGAAGAAGGGGGCAGAGATCGTGTATGAGGACCATTGGGGTTTACGCAAGATGGCCTATCCGATCCAGAAAAAATCCACCGGTTTTTATCACCTCATTGAGTTTAGGGCGGATACGCAGCTGGTGAAGGACATGGAGCTGGAGATGAAGCGCGACGAGCGCATCATCCGCTTTCTCACCGTGGCACTGGATAAGCATGCCATCGCGTACAACGAGAAGCGCCGCAGGCAGAAGGAAGAGGAAAAGCAGGCAGCAAAAGAGGAAAAGCAGGCTGCGAAAGAGGAAAAAGAAGCAAAGTAACCAGGTAGAACAAAAAAAAGCATTGACACATGGCTGTACAACAGAATTCTGAGATTCGGTATCTGGCACCCATTGCGGTGGATATCAAGAAAAAGAAATATTGCCGCTTCAAGAAGTCCGGCATCAAATACATCGATTACAAAGATGGCAGCTTCCTGCTCAAGTTTGTGAACGAACAAGGCAAAATCCTCCCACGGAGGATAACCGGCACATCAGTTAAATATCAGCGCAAAGTGGCCAAAGCCATCAAAAGGGCACGTCATCTGGCCATCATGCCTTATGTTGCGGATCTATTAAAATAAAGGAGGTTTACCATGGAAATCATATTGAAACAAGATGTTCCCAACCTGGGATTCAAAGACGACCTGGTCACCGTCAAGGACGGATACGCGACCAATTATTTAATCCCAAAAGGATTGGCCATTGTGGCCATCCCCTCCGAGAAGAAAAAGCTGGCAGAGACCATCAGGCAGCGTAAGTTCAAGGAAGAGAAGGTGCGCAAAGAGGCCGAAAAGATGGCCGAAAAGCTGCAGGAGATCGAAGTGCGCATCGCCGCAAAAGTGGGCACCTCGGGCAAGATTTTTGGTTCGGTGAATGCCCTGCAGATTGCAGAAGCGATCAAGGACCAGTTCGGCATTGAGATTGACCGTAAGAAGATCATGGTCGACGGGGAAACCATCAAGGAGGTCGGCATGTACTCGGCCAGGGTAAACCTTCACAAGGAGGTGCGTCCCGAGCTGAAGGTCTCGCGCGAGCTCGAGGCGTGGCTCCGGATGGCCATGGCCAAAGAGCCCGATGATCGACACTTGGATGCGCGCGACATGCTCGCGGCGCTCGACGCTCTCGAGCCTCCGCTCGTGCGCCTCGTCGATCCCTTGCTCGAGGCGCCCGAGCCGCGGAGACGCTGGCGTCCGGCGCTCTTCGCGGTCTTGGGCTTGGCCGGTGCCCTCCTCGTGGCTTTCCT
>SKNE01000091.1 GCA_007120675.1 Bacteroidales bacterium | reverse complement strand
GGCAGGGATACGTAGTACGGGAGGCTATTGGGTTGGTTGATAACCGAATAGCCTCTTCGTTTTGATGAAGGCGGATACGTACTTGGGCACCATTTCTTCCCAGCGGGCATCCCCCTGTTTGATTTTTTGCAGGACCAGGTGGGAAAAATAGGGGAGGTATTCACTGCGGTATCCCGGTATATCCATAATGTACCCGTTTTTGGCCAGGTGGCGGTAAAGGTGTTTGATGTCCTCCTCCACCGGCATGCTCCGGCTGTCCAGTATCGTATCCCCATCCGCGTCTTTACCAGGATAAATATACACCTTCAGGTTCTCCATGAAGAGTTTTCCGAAGGCTTCCATCATTCCGCCGCGCAAGTGGCTGTAATATTTTTTATTGATCACGTTCCGGAATGTTTGGGCACCCATGATCATGCGGATATTGTTGATCTTGAAACGCTGGAACCACTCAGCCAGGCGGTAAAACTCCCGAAAGTTGGAGATCACCACACTTTGCCCCATCCCGCAAAGGATATCTACCCTGTCCAGGAAGTCCCTTTCATCGAAGTCGTCTTCATCGATCAGGTTATTCAGGGTGATCTCACAAAGCACCTGGGTGTTGCCTCGCTCCTTGTTGTAGCCCACCTCTTGTTTGAAGAGGGCAAAGCCCGTTTTCAGCATATCGAAACCCACGTAGGTGATGGGCCGAAAGCTGCCCCGCAGCAGCATCACATTTTTTTTGTAAAGCATGTCGGCGGGCTGTTGCACATGGCCGTGCCGGTCGAACATGGTGACGGCAGTCATGTTGTTCTTGACCAGCTGCACGGCCAGCAAGCGGTTGTCCACATAATCCAGCTCCGGTCCGCTCATCCTGATCATATCGATCTCCACGCGGTCCTCGGAGATATCTTCCAGCAGGGACTTCAGGAAGCTGTTGGGGTACTGGTAATTGTAATAGCAAGCATACACCAGGTTGACGCCCAGCACACCAAGCGTTTGCTGCTGATGCAGGCTGTCATTTTCCAGCAGCCGTACGTGGAGCACCACGTCATTGGGCCGGCTCCCCGGTGACAGCTGGAACCGCATGCCCAGCCAGCCGTGTGCTTCATTGTCTTTCCTGTAATTCAGGGTGGCCACCGTGTTGGCGAAGGCAAAGAAACGGGTATCCCTGCCACGCTCTTTCTTCAAGAGTGTCTCAAGGCTGGTGTACTCCTTGCTGAGCATCTGCATCAGCCGTTCCTCCGACACGTAGCGGCGTGAGGGGCTCTTCCCGTAAAGGTAATCGCTGAAGGCCATATCGTAAGCCGACACCGTACGGGCCACGGTGCCTGAAGCCCCCCCTGACTGAAAAAAACAACGGGCTACCTCCTGCCCGCCGCCAATCTCGGCGAAAGAGCCATAGATGCTTCTGTCCAGGTTAATAAACAGCGCTTTGCGGCTGCTGTCCCACACCTCCCTTTCAATGCTGTTGTCTGTCATGAATAAAAAAATCTTGGTCTCTGCATCATCAAAATTAACAGAATAAGCGCAATGTTCTAAAAAATGTTCTATTTTTGCGCCTTTCAATGCCGAAAACGATATATTAAGAGATCATTATTCAACATTTTATGTTTTTTTATTATGACGAAAATTCTGGTAACAGGCAGCAAGGGCCAGCTGGGTTCTGAGCTGCAAAAACTGGCCCCCGGGCATCCGGAGCACACTTTTGTGTTTACTGACCAGGAGGAGATGGACATCACGGTGCCATCCGCTGTGGAGGCGCTTTTTGCCCGTGAGAAACCCGGGGTGGTGATCCATGGAGCTGCCTACACTGCGGTGGACAGGGCGGAAGAGGATATGGATGCCGCCCGCCAGGTGAATGTCCGCGGCACCGCCAACGTGGCATCGGCTGCCAGCAAGGTCCGTGCCCTGATGGTGCACATCTCCACCGATTATGTGTTTGACGGCAGTGGATGCAGACCATACAGGGAGACAGACCCCGCCAGTCCGGCTTCTGTTTACGGCAAAACAAAGCTTGATGGTGAGCTGGAGGTGATCCTGAACACCACCCGTTCGCTCATCATACGCACCTCCTGGCTGTATTCCACCTACGGCCATAACTTTGTGAAGACCATCCTGCGGCGGGCCAGGGAGAAGGGTTACCTGGAGGTGGTTTTCGACCAGGTGGGCTGTCCGACCTACGCGGCAGACCTGGCGGAGGCCATCCTTCAGATATTTCCTGCTGCTCCGGGGGACGCCCGTGGGGCGATCTATCACTACAGCAATGAGGGGGTGTGCAGCTGGTACGATTTTGCCCTGGCCATCACCTCCATGGCTGGCATTTCATGTGATATTGAGCCGGTGCTCAGCAGCGCATTCAAGACAGCGGCCAGCCGGCCCCACTATAGTGTCATGGACAAAACCAGGATAAAGGCTGACTTCGGCTTGAGCGTCCCTTACTGGCGCGACAGCCTGGCCCGGTGCCTGGATCAGATGGACTGAGGAGAATGCAGTCCGGATAAGCCCGCGTATTCCCTGCAGGTGTCCAATAGTGACGGTGCCGGGAGAGGTTACCCCGGTGTAAAGCAGGCTGAAAGAGGCTGGCGGCCATATTTCCTGCAGGTGTCCAATAGTGACGGTGCCGGGAGAGGTTACCTCGGTGTAAAGCAGGCTGAAAAAGGGTGCCGGTTTGATGGGGTGGATGCAGGATGCCGGGAGATTTTGCCCCAGGGCATATGCCTCCCTGCTTAGGACACCTTCTTGCTTGTGTGAAGCCTCCACCAGGGGATCCGTGGATTGTCGTGATGCTCCCGGTGGTAGCCGAAAAAGTAGCAGCTGAGCATGGCCCAGGGGTGGTTTCTGTGCTGTGTCCGGGCCCGGTGCGGTCCCATGCTTTCAAGGTGGGGGAGCCGGTGTGGCCAGTAGACCCCCACCCAGAAGAGTTGCAGGGTAGCCAGGATGGCAGGCAGGGCCCAGTAAAGGAGGGCGCGGAGCTCTGTGACCCCTGGGATCAGGATCAGCAAATTATAGAAGATGGCCATGATCACCAGCTGGATAATGGTCACGTAGCGCCACATGAATGCTCCCCACCAGCGAAGAAAGTGTTGTGATGGCGCATAAAAGTCGGGATCCTTCACAGTGGCCGGGTGTTTGTGATGAAGTCCGTGATTTTTTCGCAGGCGCCGGTAATACATGCCGGCAAACAGGAAAGAGGAAAGGTAGCCAATGAGGGTGTTGACCCATCTCTGCCTGGCAATATTGCCGTGCATGGCGTCATGGGCGGTGATGAACAGGCCGGTGAACAGGTAGGCCTGCAGGAGGATGTGCAGGTACATCCAGGGGTTGGCAGGGTCAGGCGGGATGTTCCACAGCATGTAAGCCAGGTGTCCGCCCCAGGCGATGATCACTGTAATGGCGATGAGTATACCCATGGGAGCAGTTTGTTTATTTGTTATAAGGGCCCAGGCCAGGGTTTATGTTAATGATCCAGTCTTCGTGGCCAGCCCAGTTTCCGTGGCCATCCATTGAACCTGGTGTCGTGACCAGCCCAGTTTCCGTGGCCATCCATTGAACCTGGTTTGGTGACCAGCCCAGTTTCCGTGG
>SKNE01000099.1 GCA_007120675.1 Bacteroidales bacterium | reverse complement strand
TGCTGTAGACGGAGCATCTCCACCTGGCGCATTCCCGCTACAGGCCCGCAATGGCATATGAAAGAAGAACTGGAAAACCACTATAGCACACCCTGGCAGGTCAGCAGGTACGAAGCCCTGCTGAAGCGCTCCTCTTCCATCTATTTTGATGTGGATGACTTTGAAGAGATCATCGACCATTATATCTTCTCCGGTGCATACAAACAAGCCATGGAGGCTGCCGGCATGGCCTGTGAGCTGCACCCCTCATCAGTGCCCCTGATGCTGAAGAAGGCCCAGTTGCTGGCCACTGTAAACCAAGAGGATCAGGCGCTGGACCTGCTGGCCAGCCTGGAAAAACTCGATCCCGCCAACAACGACATCCTGTTGACCAAGGGGGCGATCTACTCGCAGATGCAGCATTACGAAAAGGCCATTGAGGAATACAACAAGGCGGTATTCGGTGCCGAAGAGCCCGATTATGTATACTGCAATATCGCCATCGAATACGAAAACCTGGGCAACTTCGACAAGACCCTTGAGTACCTGGAGAAAGCCCTTAACCTGAACCCCGATAACGACCTGGCCATATACGAGGCAGCCTACTGTTTCGACCTGCTCTCCCTGACCGAGGAGGGGATCAGCTTCTTCCAGAAGCTGATCGACCGCAACCCTTACAGCATTGAAGCCTGGTTCAACCTGGGCGTGTCTTACATCAATGCGGGACTCTATGAAAAGGCCCTGGAAGCCCTTGAGTACTCCCTGGCCATCGACCACCGGCACGAGCACTCCTGGTTCCACAAGGGCTACGCCCTGAGCCTGCTGAACAGGCATAACGAGGCCATCGGGGCCTACCAGGAGTCCATCGACGAAAACGAAGCCGATCCCATGAAGTTCTACTACATCGGTGAGTGTCATGAAAAGCTGGAGGATTACCACAGCGCCAGGTCCTACTACCTGAGAAGCGTCCGCATCGACCCGGAGCTGGCCGATGCGTGGATCGGCATAGGGGTGTGTGAGCTGGAGACAGGCACGGCCCGCGAAGCAGCCCACTACCTGGAAAAGGGGGTGTCGCTGGATCCCGATAACGTGAACTACCTGAGCCTGCTGGCCAGCACCTACGGAACCCTGGAACGTTTCGATGAGGCGCGGGAAACCTACGAAAAGGCCCTCGCTGCCGATCCGGACGACGAAGAGACATGGTTTGAGTACGCTGAATCGCTTGTGCAACGCGGACAGTACAATGAGGCACACGCCCTGTTGAGCCGCGGCATGGAGGCCCTGGAAAACAAGTCGGACATCCTGTATTACATGTCCGCCGTGCTCTTTTTGGCCGGGAAAGCCGAAGAGGGGCGCTTTCTCATGGAAGAGGCCCACCAGCTCAAGCCCGGGGGCGTGCCAACCCTCACCAGGCGCTTCCCCGCACTGGAAGACAATACCGCATTCCTTGATGCTGCGGCCGGCTTGCCATAGCCGGCAAAATGCCTGACACAGGCATCCAAACATTCACGCATATGTTACAACATCTACCCCAACGAGAGAACAAGCCACGGCGTTCGGGCGTCACCATGATGATGGACAAAGGGATCGGACTGAGACAGGCGGCGGACCTCTGCGAAAGCGCCGGCCACCTCATCGATTTCCTGAAGCTGGGCTTTGGCACCTCCTATGTGAGCCGGCAGGTGAAGGAAAAAGTGAAGATCTACCAGGAAAACGACATCAGCGTCTACGTGGGGGGTACCCTGCTGGAGGCCTTCCTGGTGCGTGGTCAGCTGGACGACTACCTGCGCTACGTGGACGCACTGGGTTGCGACGCAGCCGAGGTGTCCGACGGCTGCATCCATATTCCCGCTGAGCAGAAATACCAAGTCATCCAACGGCTTTCAGCACACTACACCGTCTTGTCTGAGGTGGGTGCCAAGGACGAAACGGTGCACCTGGATCCGGGCGAGTGGGTCCGGGCCATGCAAAACGAGCTGGCCGCCGGCAGCCGCTTCGTCATCGGGGAAGCCAGGGAAAGTGGTACCGTTGGACTGTATGAGAAGAATGGCAGTGCCGACACCGGACTCATCCGGACCATCCTGGAAGGGGTCCCTGCAGAGAAGATCATCTGGGAGGCCCCCATGAAGGGACAGCAGTGCTGGTTCATCCACCTGCTGGGACCGGCAGTGAACCTGGGCAACATCGCCCCGGCCGAGATCCTGGCACTGGAAACCCTGCGCCTGGGACTGCGTGGGGATACTTTTTTCTGCTCCCTCCCCGAAGAATTCGACCGGTTCAGGCTGACAGGCCCGTAAGGAACCAATAACGACAAGCAGTGAGAAAGCGAAATGTAAGAGATTATGCCGGACTGGGTCTCCGCGGGATGGCCATGGGAGCCGTGGATGTGATCCCCGGCGTCTCAGGCGGCACGGTGGCCCTTGTCACCGGCATCTATGAAGAGCTCATCAACAGCATTCGATCAGTCAATGCCGGCCTCCTGAAAAGCCTCTTCAGGGAAGGCATCGCCGCAGCCTGGAAGAAAGTGAACGGATCATTCCTTCTGGCCGTGGCAGGGGGCATCCTCATCAGCATTTTTTCACTGGTGCGCCTGCTCTCCTGGCTCTTTGAACACCACGCCATGATCGTGTGGGCCTTCTTTTTCGGACTGATCGCCGGGAGCGCCCTATACATCGGACGAAGCATTAAAAAGTGGTCAGCCCTGAGCCTGCTCATGCTGGTGGCAGGTACCCTGCTGGCCTATTACATCACCATCGCCACGCCAGCCACCGCCCCCGAAAGCCTCTGGTTCATATTCCTCTCTGGCGCCATCGCCTTCTGTGCCATGGTGCTGCCAGGCATCTCAGGTGCCTTCATCCTGGTGCTGCTGGGCAGTTATGAATTCATGGTCAATGCCGTGAAAGACCTTCAGCTGGGGATCATCATCCTTTTTGGACTCGGCGGGGTGGTGGGAATCGTCAGCTTCTCCAACGTCATCGGATGGCTCTTCAAAAGGTTTCCCCAGGCAACCCTGGCCCTGCTCACCGGCTTCATGATCGGATCGCTCAACAAGCTGTGGCCATGGAAAAAGGTGCTGGAAAGCCGCATCAGCAGCACAGGTGAGGAGATCGCCGTGCTGGAGCAAAACGTCACACCCGCCGCCTATGCAGCCATGGGCAACGACCCCCTCCTGCTGCCCGTATTGCTGGCCGCCGCGGCCGGACTGGCCCTGATGGTCTCGTTTATGCTCGTGAAGAAGAAAGCGTGACCCGGGACCATGGCTGCCAATCCCCCCGGAAGTAAGGTGGCGTAACCCGGGACCATGGCTGCCAATGCTCCCGGAAGCAAGGTGTGAGAACGCGATCCTGGTTTTTATCCGCTGCCCCTGCCTCGGGGTGAAGTTGCGGGGCCGCAGCTCAGGACTCCATCCGGTGCTTCTTATCCCAGCCGTAAATGAACAGGGCCGTGAAGACCACGCCGAAGACCAGGCCTGTCAGCGGACTGACCCCCTCCACCGGCTCCCCCAGGGCACGGTACACCCCGAAAAAAATGGCAGCAAAGCCCGCCATCAGCATGAAGAGGAAGAGAAACTTGTCGAAAAGCCGCTCAAAAC
>SKNE01000090.1 GCA_007120675.1 Bacteroidales bacterium | reverse complement strand
TGAAGCACGGCATAGCCGCGGTTGGCCATGAACTGCACCCAGGTGCTGAAGCCCCAGTAGTCGCGTGCCCAGGGTCCGCCGTGGGGAAACACCACCACGGGCAGATTGGTCTCACCAAAGCCCCGTGGCATGGTCAGGTAGGCCGGAATCTCCAGTCCGTCGGACGAAGGATAGCTGATGGGCAGCATGGGAGACATGTATTCGGCCTTCAGCGCCTCCCTGGGCGTGTATTGGTAAGCCAGCGACATATCGTCCATATCGTAAATGTACACGGAGGATGGCTGGATGTCTGAATAGACCGACACCATGAACATACGCTCATCCACCGTACCTGAGGAGAAGCTGATCTGCATGTCCTCTCCCAGCGCAGAGCGGATGTGATTGTAGTGCGCTTCATACTCATCATCCTGGAAATAGAGGCGCACCTGGTTGTCCACGTAAATGGTGGCGATGATCTCCCCTGTCTTGTCGGAGCGCCAGATGCCTCCGAAATCCACCCTCTCCTCGGGGTCCTTTTCCACAAAAGTTTTCTCCATGCTATGGATGTCCATGACATAGAGTTTGCTCTTATCCCGCTCCTCCCCTTTGTCGGTCACCAGGTAAAAAGCCTCGTTGCCGGGCAGGAATCCGCTGGGATATGCCGTCTCCAGCATGGACCATTCGTAGATGAGTGTCTCGCCCTCATCGTCCATTCGCCACAGCTCATTGTCGCCGTTGTCCTTTGATCGGCTTGCCATGCGCAGTTGGTCGTTGCGGTCGAATATCCAGGAGGTGAAACGCTGCGTATTCTCACGCAGGAGCGTTAGTTCCCCGGTGGAGATGCGCAGGGAATAGAGATCGTGCCAGGAGGGGTCGCGCTCATTGAGGCCCACAAACATCAGGTCGTCATCGTGTCGCGCGATGTGGTAGATCTGCGCCCTCACCCCTTCCCTGTCGGTAATGTTGCGGGCTTCTGGTATATGCCCTTCGCGGGCTTCGGAGGGATCCAGGGCGTAGATGTTGAAATTCTCGTCACCTCCCTGGTCCATCACGAACAAGATGTACTGTCCGTCGCGCGACCAGAAATAGGCCATGATGGGGCGGTCGGTGCGGTCGGTCACGGGCAGGGCCTCTGAGAAGTCAGCCTCCCGCGTTTTCACCCAGATATTGCGGGTGCCTTCGTAGGGGCGCATGAAGCTGAGGAACTCCCCGTCGGGCGACAACTGTCCCCCGCTGATCTCGGGGTCGTCAAAGAAAAGCTGCCTGTCCAGCAATGGCGGTACATCGGCTTGTGAGGGGAATTGAAATGCCAGCATGGCAAGCAGGCCGGCAAATAAGATCAACAATGGTTTTCTTGTTTTCATGGTCATTGATTTTTAATGATACAATTTTTGGTGGGTAATAAAGTGAATTGGGTGTTGAAAGTAAACGAAAAAGAATTGGCTTCTGTTCACATAAAGCAAAGATAGGGATTGATTTTTGTGGAGGGTAAAAAAACCTTGCATAGGTGAATGAAAAAAACTAGGTTTGTTCAATAATCGTGCCAGTGCAACAAGTCATTTTTCTATGGATGAGCTCCCTTCTTACGCCCTCGAAACCGACCAGACCGCCCTTTGGTCATTTATTGGATACCTGGTGCTGATCATCGGCATCGGTATTTATGCCGCCCGCTTTTCCAGTCGCGGGATCACCCATTTTTTCATCGGGGGCCGCAAGATGGGCATGCTGGTGGTGGCCATGTCGGCTGTGGTCAGTGGCCGCAGCGCCTGGCTCCTGCTGGGGGTCACCGGCATGTCGTTTGAGATCGGCTTCTCAGCCCTTTGGGCTGTATTGGGGTATACCCTGGTGGAGTTTTTTTTTTTTTTTTTTTATGCGACGCGCATCAGGCGGTTCAGTGAGTCGCGCGACTGCATCACCGTGCCCGATTTTTTTGCCGAGCGCTTTAACGATCGCGATGGCAGCCTGAGGGCGGTGGTGGTTTTGATCATCATCGTATTCATGATCGCCTATGTGTCGGCCCAGTTTGTGGCTGGTGGAAAGGCGTTTTCCTCCAGCTTCCATATCACTGAAACCCAGGGCATCCTGCTTACTACGGTGATCGTGCTTTTCTATACCATGGTGGGTGGCTTCCTGGCCGTCAGTCTGACCGATACCATCCAGGGACTTTTCATGGTTGTGGCCCTCTTGGTTCTCCCCATCATGGCCATTTTGCACCTGGGCGGCTTTGGCCTGTTTTTCCAGCAGGCCTCGGCCTTGTCTGACGGACAGTTTTTCAACCCACTGGCCCTGGGTTTTGGTGCGCTGATCGGTTTCCTGGGCATTGGCCTGGGATCGCCCGGCAACCCGCATATCATTGCCCGGTATATGTCCATCAAGGATCCGGCCCGGCTGAAGGCCGTGGCCATGGTGGGCACCTCGGCCAATGTGCTTATGGGACTGGGAGCCATCATCACCGGCATGGTGGGCCGTTTGTACTTCCCTGATGTCTCCCTGTTGCCCGGTGCCGACCAGGAGAACCTGTATCCGGTGCTGGCCAGCCACCACCTGCACCCGGTGCTATTCGGCGTGGTGATCGCCAGCATCTTTGCAGCCATCATGTCGACGGCCGACTCTCAGCTCCTGGTGGCTGCTTCCTCTGTCGTACGCGATGTATATGAAAAGCTGATCCATAGGGACAGGGAGCTCCCACAAAAGCGGCTGGTTCTGCTCAGCCGGCTGGTGGTGGTGGTACTGGTGCTTATCTCCCTCTTGCTGGGACTGATGGCTGAGCAGCTGGTGTTTTGGCTGGTGCTTTTTGCCTGGGCGGGACTGGGTGCGGCGTTTGGACCCACGTCCATCCTGGCCCTTTTCTGGAAGGGCGCCACCAGGGCGGGCATGATTGCAGGCATGTTGTCCGGGGCGGTCACGGTGATCCTCTGGATACGCATCCCGGCTTTATCGGGACTGATGTATGAGCTGATCCCCGGCTTTGCCGTTGCCCTGGTGGTGAGTGTTGTGGTGAGCCGTTTCACCAGGAAGCCTGACAAGGTGGACCAGCTGTACCGTGCGATGCGGGAGTGAGATCCTGCCTCCCTGCCGCGTAAACCAAAAGAGGCCCTATGCCGTAGCAGGGGCCTCTTCTTATATGGTGTCCGGTGCAGACCGGAACCCTCATCTTATTGTGTCACTTGCACCCGTTCGGTGACGGTGCCTGCGCTTGTGTTCACCTGGATGAAGTAGATGCCGTTACGCATTCCGTTAACATCCAGGGTATGGTTATTGGCGTTGACCGGGCTGGCGTACACCACCTGACCCAGCATATCCACCATGCGCACCTCCCTGATCTGCTCACCGGACTCAATAAAGAGCCTGTTTGCCACGGGGTTGGGGAACACCCGCATGCTGATTTCGGGTGTTTCGCCCACGCTGGTTTCATCGTCGAAGAGGGGCAGTTCCACCAGCTCACCGCCCGATGCCAGCGCAACGAAGAGTCCGAATGCCGGTCCGTTGCTGTTGTCTTCGGGGCTGAGGAATCCGCTGGCCAGCACCACCAGGGCTTCATTTTCCAGTCCCAGTGTAGCCAGGGGCGCCTGGTAGGCCGCCACGGTCACCTCTCCTGAAGCGTCGCGCACCTCCAG
>SKNE01000292.1 GCA_007120675.1 Bacteroidales bacterium | reverse complement strand
CCGCCAGCAAAATAACTCTTGATGAATGGCATCACCTCCAGGTTGCCATAGGGGATGCCAATCCCTCCCATCATCCTGAAAACCAAGGTGTTTTTCTCGTCAAAAACCCTGTAACGCCGGATGTCGGCATCCGCTTTGATGTACTGGGCAAAAGGGATGTCACGGATGGTGTAGTTGCCCTCCTCGTTGACCGGAAACCCAAATCGTTCAGCCGCCATGTACAGGATGTTGCCCGCCAGCTCCACATTGCCCCGGAAGTAGGTGAAGTCCACCTTGCGGTCGATTTGCTGACTGCTGTAGGTAAAGCCGTAATTCATTCCGCCGATGAGGTGATCCCTGTATCTGCTAAGGATCAATGGGTTTGCATCGGGTATATTGGACTGCAAAATGGAGTCATTGAAGATTTTTATGGAACTGACCTCAATGGGGGTAAACTGGTGCTGCCGCCTGTTGTCCGGATTCCACTTGAAGCCATAGTTCACGTTGATGATGTACCGGGTATAATCGGGCCTTTGCCGGTAATTGATACCGGCCAGGATGCTGGTTTGCGGTCTCATTCGCTGCGACAGTTGCTCCAGCCTGAAAGGGAACAGCAGTTTGGGGACATCAATGGATATGTCGGTTCCTAACTCCATTGTATTGAAGGGCAGGCGCTGGAAAACCTCCTGGTCACTTGCTTCGCCTGATACTTCCAGGGCCCCCTTAAGGCGCAGGTTGAGCCGCTCAGCGCCACCGAAGACGTTTCTGTTCTGGAAGACAAAATTCCCGGCAATGCCCAGGTTCCCCGCGGTATTTAAGCCTTCCGCTTCCACCGTAAAGGCATTGGCCGGTGAGCGGGTCAGCTCAATCCTTACATCCAGCGCGCCAAGGGTATCCGTCGAGGAAAGGGGATGATCAGTGGCTTCAGAAAACTGAAGGTTAACAAAACGAAAGTTGCGCAGTCCGGCCAGGTAATGGTGGGTCTGCTCCAGCCTGCTGAGGCTGTAATAGGTGCCGGGCTCCAGCAAAATGTTGGAGGCTATGGTCCTGGGCCGGATGTACATCGGACCATGGTGGAGAAAGGTGTAAGCCGTTTCTTCGTCCACGTTGTAGCGGGTGGTATCGGCAAAATGCTGCAGTGGACTCAGGCGGGAATAATCGGGCAGGACAAAAACCTTGTTGATGACATACCTGGTGTGGTGCCTTTGTATGGTATCGCCGGGTTGAGCGCGGGTCGGGCGGGGGCGGGGACTGTTAATCAACACTTCGATGTCCACCTGCTGTTTGTTCAGCGTACTGTCCACCTGGAAGAAAACATAATCCCTTGAGAAGTTAAAAAACCCCTGGTCTTTCAGGTGCCTTGTGATCCGCTGCCTCTCCCTTTGCAGGATGTCTGCATCGTAGCGGTCTCCCCTCCTGATCAGGGAGGAGAGGGTGTCGGCGTAAACAAAGCGGGCCAGGTGCCTGTCTGCCACGCTGTAGTCGATGCGCCGGATGGTATAGGGGGCATTGCCCCGCAGATGGTAGTTAACAATGGCCCTGCTGCCCCTGAAGTTTACCTGGTAGTCCACCTCCGCGTTAAAATAGCCTTTGTTGTGCATGTACAATTCAAACTGCCTGCTGGTTTGTTCGGTCAGGGCAGGGTCGAAATAGACCGGCGCTTCGCCGATGGTGTTCTTGATCCACCGCTTGAAACGGGTCTCCCTTCCCCTGTCGGCAAAGAGGTAGGCGTTCATGTGAAAGCGGTAAAATCCCAGGATGCGCCTGTTGACCTGTTGCCTGTAGAAAGGCCTCAGGTTGTGGGCTTCAACCTCTGCGTCCTCCACCTTGATGCGGTTTCTCTGAAGCAGGTGGGCGTCCTCAGGGAAGTGCCGGGAAGGCATGCATCCGGAAAAGAAAGATCCCAGTAACAGGATATAAAAGTAAAGGTGTATGTATCGCAGCCTGCTGTTCACCTGGCCCAAGTCGTTTAGGGTGATAGGGCAAAGTTAGCCAATATATGGCAGAAGAAGCATGGATGTCTGCCATTTTCGACACGCAGGCAGGCAGTCACCGCCGGTTTGACTCACATACAGGCAGTCACTGCCGAAGCCGCCAGGCAATATATTCTGACCTCGCGGGACGGGCAGCCGAAAATTCCATTATTTTTGCAGGACAAGAAAAATGGCGCTATGGCATTAATTCAGTCTATTTCAGGAATCAGGGGCACCATGGGGGGACTTCCCGGTGAAGGCCTGACACCCGTCGATATAGTTAAATTTACCGGCGCTTACGCCATGTGGCTCAGGAAGTCATTTCCGGGGCGACGTTTGCAGGTGGTCATCGGCAGGGATGCCAGGGTATCTGGCCCCATGGTAAGCAATATCATTGCCTCCACCTTGCAAGCCATGGGGGTTGACGTGATCGATGCCGGCCTGTCTACGACACCCACCGTGGAGATGGGTGTTTTGCATCACGAGGCCCAGGGGGGCATCATCATCACCGCCAGCCATAACCCGGGCAACTGGAACGCCATGAAGCTGCTGAACCATAGGGGAGAGTTCATGGGGCAGGACGAGGGCCGGGAAATGAAGCTTTTCCAGGATAGCGGGCAGTTTTCATTTGTTCCCACAGACAAGCTCGGCAAATATTTCAGCAATGAGACCCTGATGGAGCGCCACCTGGAAAGCATCCTCAAGCTGGACCTGGTGGACGGCGATGCGGTGAGTGCTGCCAACTTCCACGTGGTGGTCGACGGGATCAACTCAAGCGGTGGCATCGCTGTGCCACTGCTGTTGCAAGCCATGGGGGTGAAAAAGGTCACCGAGCTGTATTGTGAACCCACCGGTGTGTTCCAGCACAACCCCGAGCCGCTGCCCGAGCACCTTGGCCACCTGGCTGCTGAAGTAAAAAAATCGGATGCTGACCTGGGTATCGCCGTCGACCCTGATGTGGACCGCCTGGCCATTGTTTGTGAAGATGGTGAGATGTTCGGGGAGGAATACAGCCTGGTTGCGGTGGCGGACTACGTACTGAGCCACCGGCCGGGACCCACCGTGAGCAACCTGTCATCGACCCAGGCCCTGGCCGAGGTGAGCAGGAAACACGGCCAGGACCATTTCTACTCGGCTGTGGGTGAAGCCCATGTGGTGGAAGCCATGAAGAAGCACGGAGCCGTGGTGGGAGGTGAAGGCAATGGGGGAATCATTTATCCCGGACTGCATTACGGACGCGATGCCCTTCTTGGCATTGCCCTGTTTCTGACAAAACTGGCCAAAAGCGGCGTGTCCTGCAGCCGCCTGAAGAGAGCATACCCGCTTTATCATATCTCAAAAAACAAGGTGGAGTTGCCGGCAGGAACTGACCTGGATCGCCTGCTGGACAGCATGGCGGATAAATACAGTAAGCAGGACAGTGACAGGACAGACGGACTGAAGGTTTGGTTCGACAAGGAGTGGGTTCACCTGAGGAAATCCAATACGGAACCCATCATCCGCCTCTATGCCGAGAGCGACAGCCCGGTCAAGGCCGACAACATGGTCAATAAGGTGAGAAACGATATCAGTGAGATCCTGAAAGAGCTTTCATGATGTAAAGACCTTCGCGGATGCTGGAAACCTGGTCGACGGTGATCACCAGGTGGGTGTCGGCCTCTTTGATCTTTGACCTGCCCGCGTGCTCCTGTGCAAACTGCAGCACCCTGCCAAAATCTTCCCCTTCATAATAATCCGTGCTTTCACTATCGGGCATGTGGGCGATCATCTTGCCCGATTTAAGGATGACCCTTTCAAAGCCACCTTTGCAGGCCATCCAACGAAGCCTCACCGCCTCCATGAGTCCCTTGACCTGTTTTGGCAGCGGTCCAAAACGATCCCGCAGGGTGTCGGCGAAACGATCCAGGGCCTCCGGATCAGCCACACCGTCCAGCTCCTTATATAATTTGAGCCGCTCCTGGATATTGGATACGTAGTCGCTTGGGATCATCAGCTCCAGGTCTGTTTCCAGGTGACAGTCGCTTTTCATTGATCCGGTCTGCCCCTCGCCCCCTGTTTCGTCGAACACCCCCTTGAACTCTTCCTCCCTGAGTTCAGCCATGGCCTCATCCAGGATCTTATGATAGGTCTGCAAGCCAATTTCGCTGATGAAGCCACTCTGTTCTGCCCCCAGCAGGTTGCCTGCGCCCCTGATATCCAGGTCCCGCATGGCAATGTTGAAGCCACTGCCCAGCTCTGAGAACTCTTCGATGGCCCTGAGCCGTTTGCGTGCCTCATCGGTTAAGGTGCGCATGGGTGGCGACAGCAGGTAGCAGAAGGCCTTCCTGTTGGTTCGCCCAACCCGGCCGCGCATCTGGTGCAGGTCACTCAGTCCGAAGTGGTGGGCGTTGTTGATGATGATCGTATTGGCATTGGGGATGTCCAGGCCGGACTCGATGATCGTTGTGGAGACCAGGACATCGTATTCACCATGGATGAAGTCCACCATGATCTTCTCCAGCTTGCTTCCCTCCAGCTGTCCGTGGCCCACGGCAATTTTTGCATCCGGACAATGGCGTTGTACAATGGCTGCCACCTCCTGTATGTTGTGGACACGGTTGTGTACAAAGAAAACCTGTCCACCCCGAGAAAGCTCATAATCAATGGCCTCTTTGATCAGTCCCTCATTGAAGACATGCACTTCCGTGATGATGGGGTAGCGATTCAGGGGGGGGGTATTCAGAAAAGAGAGGTCGCGGGCACCCATCAGCGAAAACTGCAATGTTCGCGGAATGGGGGTGGCTGTGAGTGTCAGGGTATCCACGTGAGCGCGCAGTTTTTTGAGCTTCTCCTTGGATGCCACCCCGAATTTCTGCTCTTCATCAATGATCAGAAGGCCAAGGTCTTTGAAGGCCATATCCCGGCTGAGCAGACGGTGGGTGCCGATGAGGATGTCTATGTGGCCATCCTTCGCTGCCTCCAACACCTTCTTCTTCTCCCGGGCAGTCCTGAACCGGCTGATATAATCCACATTGCAGGGAAAGTCAGCCAGGCGCTCACTGAAGGTGTAATAGTGCTGCAGGGCAAGAATGGTGGTGGGCACCAGGACGGCCACCTGTTTTGAGTCGGTGACGGCCTTGAAGGCGGCCCTGATGGCCACTTCAGTTTTACCAAAGCCTACGTCACCGCATATGAGCCTGTCCATGGGAACAGCTGATTCCATGTCTTTTTTGACAGCCAGGGTGGCCTTTTCCTGGTCCGGCGTGTCTTCGTAAAGGAAGGATGCCTCCAGCTCGTGCTGCAGGTAGGTGTCGGGGCTGAAAGCAAAACCTTTTTGCGCCTTGCGTTTGGCATAGAGCCTGATGAGATCGTGAGCAATGTCCTTGACCCTTTTTTTTGTTTTGCTTTTCAGCTTGTTCCAGGCATTTGATCCCAGCCTGTGCAGGGGGGGAGCCGTCCCCTCGCTGCTGCTGTACTTGGCGATGCGATGCAGGCTGTGGATGCCCACGTAAAGGATGTCGTTGTTCTTGTATACCAGGCGAATGGCTTCCTGTTCCCTGCCCATCACCTCAATCTTTTCCAGGCCGCTGAAGATCCCTACCCCGTGATCAATGTGGGTGATGTAATCGCCCGGCTTCAGGTCATAAAGGGCTTTGATGCTCAGCGCCTGTTTGCCGGGAAACTTATCGCGCAGGCGATAGCGGTGATAGCGTCCGAATATCTGGTGATCCGTAAAGTAGGCCATCCGGTTTTCGTGGTCAATGAAGCCTTCATGGAGGCTCATCAGGATGGTCGTGTAATTGAAGTCGGGCTCATCCTCCTTTTTATCTTCCCGCAAGGTGTCAAAAATGGTCCTGATGCGATGGATCTGCCTGGACGATTCAAAGAGGATGATGTTCTCATAGCCTTGCCGGCTGTTTTCTGCCAGGGCTTGGATGAGCAGGTCAAACTGTTTATTGAAGTCGGGCTGTGGCGCATGATTGAAGCGAAAGTGTTCATTCCCTTCAGCCGCCAGGTGTGAGTGTTGGGTTTCCAGCACCAAAAACTGCGTCAATGAACTCTCCAGGCTCTCTGCCGTGGTGAAGTCTTCTGGGTGGTGAACACCGGACGAGAGGAGTTTTTTAATCGCTTCCATGCACCACGCGGTATCCGCAGACCAGATAATGGTATTTTTTGGCATGGAGTCCATCAGGGACTCCATCTGTCCACCCCCCTCATGCCTCATGGCGTGTATGTCGGGGAGGACAGACAACCTTTCCCTGGCTTCGATCGACAGTTGCGAGCCGGGGTCAAAGGTGCGCAGGCTCTCCACCTGGTCTTCAAAGATCTCAATGCGGAAAGGGTGGTCGTTGGAAAAGGAGAATACGTCCACAATGCTTCCCCGTACCGAGAAGTGCCCTGGTTCCGAGACAAAGTCAACACGCTCGAAGCCATATTCGAACAGCACTTCCAAAAGGAAGTCCACCGAAACCTTCTCTCCGAGGGCCAGGCCGAGGGTGTTTTGTTGCAGCCTCTCATGGGGAGGCACTTTTTCGGATAAGGCCTCGGGGTAGGTCACAATGCAGCTGAGATCAGGCTCTGTGGCCAGGCGGCTGATCACCTCTGCACGCAACAGGATGCCTGACTTGTCTTCCGCCCCTGTTTGCCCGGGTTTTTTGAAAGAGGAAGGGAAGAAAAAACTGTTTCGCTCCTCATAGGATTTGCCTGTTTCGCCCAGCAGGTTCTCCAGGTCGTTGAAAAAGTAGGCAGCCGATTCCTTGTCCCTCAGAATGAAGAGAAAAGGCCTGCTGAGCCTGCTGACGGACGCAGCGGCGAGCATTGCATGGGCAGATCCTGCCAGTCCGCTCGCCCTGGCTGCGCCCTGACGGCCGGAACGGAGGAATCCTTCCAGGGCCAGGTAAGTTTTTCCAGCGGAAAATCCCGTAGTAAGCTTTTCTTTGTTCAGCACAGGTTCCTGCTACTTATTGCCACATTGTTTCATGAAAGACTCCAGCTTATCCACCATGGCACGGGGGCCTGTAAACAATGGTGATCGCTGGTGAAGGGTTTCGGGTTCTATTTCCATGATGCGCTTGTGACCGTCACTGGCTTTGCCGCCCGCCTGCTCGGCAATGAATGCAATGGGTGCACATTCATACAGGAGGCGGAGCTTTCCCTGGGGCTGTTTGGTGGTGCCGGGATAAAGGAAGATGCCCCCCCTGATCAGGTTGCGGTGAAAGTCGGCCACCAGCGAACCAATGTAACGTGAGGTATAGGGCCTGAAGGTCTCCGGGTCGTTCTCCTGGCAGTATTTGATGTAGCGTTTGACACCCTGGGGAAAATAGATGTAATTCCCTTCGTTGATGGAATAGATCTTACCCTCCTCCGGGAAGCGCATGTCGGGATGCGACAGGCAGAAGATCCCCACTGAAGGGTCCAGGGTAAAACCGTTGACCCCTTTGCCGGTGGTGAAAACAAGCATGGTGGATGAACCGTATATGACATATCCTGCAGCGGTCAGGTTCAGTCCCGCCTGCAGCAAATCTTCCTGTGTCCCCCCGCCTGCCTCGGACACCCGGCGGTAGATGGAAAAGATCGTTCCGATGCTCACGTTGGACTCGATGTTGCTGCTGCCATCCAGGGGGTCCATGGCCACCACGTATTTCCCCAGTGATGAAAACTCATTGCTGAAGTTGATCACCCTTTCGTTCTCTTCAGACGCAATGGCACAGCATTCTCCACCCCCCTTCAGGGCAGTGATGAACGTCTCGTTGGCGAACACATCCAGCTTTTTCTGCGTTTCTCCCTGGACATTTTCCCGGCCTGCCGTACCGAGGATGTCCACCAGTCCGGCTGCATTGATCTCGCGGTTGACGATCTTCGCCGCCGTGGCGATGTCATTCAGCAGCCGGGTGAGTGCCCCTTTGGCATGGGGGTATTCAGACTGCCTCTGGATGATAAACTCCGTCAGTGTGGTGATCTTGCTTCGTTGTACCATAGGTTTAGTGTGTTTTCAGTTGTAGCTGTCATTTCCGGATGGATCCATCCTGCCTATCAAATCGTATATATTGCATCTGTTCATTTCAGAGAGTGGATCAGCATGGCCATGGCGGCGTTGGCTGCCAGGATGAGGTTGCGCCCCCTGTTGTTGCCAAAGGCGTAGTGTTTGCTGTGCACCCCCTTTTCACTGGCGATGGCTATCCAGGTGGTTCCCACCGGTTTATTGGTGGTCCCGCCACCCGGTCCGGCAATACCCGTTGTGGCCACGGCCAGGTCGGTATGCATGCCCTCCCGCGCACCGAGGGCCATTGCCTCCGCCACTTCCCGGCTGACGGCGCCATGGCTGTCAATCAGCCGGGTGTCCACCCCCAGGAGTGGACCTGTTTTGACCCTATTGTCGTAGGCGATGATCCCACCCGTGAAATAATCTGAGCTGCCCGCGACGCTGGTGATCCTGTGGGCCAGGTATCCTCCCGTGCAGCTTTCGGCCGTGGTGAGGGTGAGGCCACGCTCCCTGAGCCTTTCACCCAGAACCCCCTCCAGCGTGTCGTCGTCATACCCCCATATGTATTCAGGGATGATCTGTTTCAACCGGTCAATTTGTCCGTTGATGACCTCTTCCAATTGGCTTTTATGGCTCCCCCTGCCCGTAAGCCGCAGCTTGACGATCCCCGTGGATGGCAGGTAGGCCAGCTGGATATCTTCGGGCAGATTGTCCTCCCACCCCTCGATTATTTCCATCAGGGCGGACTCGCCCACGCCCTGTGTAAGGACCGTTTTATGCAGGATGTGACGGTCACCCTGCTTCTCCAGCAGGGCGGGCATCACCAGGTTGCGCATCATCTCCTTCATCTCAAAGGGTACGCCGGGCATGGCGATGCAGGACCTGCCATCCAGCTCGAACCACATGCCGGGGGCGGTGCCATTGGGGTTCCTGAGGACCCTTGCCTTATTGGGAACCATGGCCTGATCCCTGTTTATCCCGGTGACCTCCCGGCCCCTTTGTGTGAAATAGGTGGTGATATCGTTCAACACCTCCTGGTCGGGCACCAGCCTGGCATCAAAATGCTCACAGAGCACGTCCCTGGTAACATCATCGCGGGTGGGACCCAGTCCGCCGGTGATCAGGACCAGGGATATGGCGGGATCCACCTCCTGCAGACTGCGGCGGATATCGTCCCGCTTGTCATGGATCACGCGGATCTCTTCCACTTCGACGGCTGCCAGGTTGAGCTGCCTGGCCATCCAGGCCGCATTGGTGTTGACAGTCTGCCCGGTAAGCAGCTCTTCGCCGATGGACAAGATAAGGGCTTTCATGTAATGTACAGTTACAAAATCCGGGTGACGCACTGTGCCGGCTTGCCTTGCGCCAACAAAGCCGTCGCCGCCCGTTTTTTATCATTTTTTTCCAAAAATAGTGATTATAGCTGACGAACAAGGGCGTTAGGTAATTATTTTAATAATTGATATTTTTGCCTCTTTTTGATGAAAGCCCCCAAAGCTATGGAAAAGAAACGAGTGTTTAAGGCGTCCGAGCTGATAATCAACCCGGATGGCAGCCTGTACCACATTGGCCTGCGGCCGGAGCAGGTCGCCCCGACAGTGATTGTGGTGGGTGACCAGGGCCGGGTTCCCATGGTATCGCGGTACTTCGACAAGGTGGAACACCAGGTGCAAAACAGGGAATTCCGCAGCCATACGGGCACTTTGTCCGGTATGCCGCTTACCGTGCTGTCGACAGGCATAGGGACGGACAACATCGATATCGTGATCAATGAGCTGGATGCTGCCGTGAACATTGACCTGGAGAGCCGGACCCCCAGGGACAGTCACACCTCCCTGAACATTATCCGCCTGGGCACCTCCGGTGCCTTGCAACCCGACATTCCGGTGGATAGCTTTGTGGCTTCCTCTTACGGACTTGGTTTTGATGGCTTGCTGCACTTCTACCGCTACGATGATGAACTGTCGGAGGAGGAGATGACCAGGGCCTTTATGGAACACACAGGCTGGGGCAGCAGGCTGGCACACCCCTACATTTTTGCGGCCTCCCCCAAGCTGATGAAGGGCCTGGCCGGGGAACTTACGAGTGGCATAACCGCCACCGCCAACGGTTTTTTCGGTCCACAGGGGAGGGAGCTGCGAATCCCCCTGGCTTATCCCGGGCTGAACGAAAAAATTGCAAGCTTTCGTTTCAAGCAAGAGCGGATCACCAACTTTGAGATGGAGACCTCGGCACTGTATGCGCTGGGGAAAATACTCGGCCACCAGACCCTGACCATTTGCGATATCATTGCCAACAGGTCCAGGAAGGAATACAGCAAAGACTACCAGCAATCTGTTGATAAGATGATACGTTATGTCCTGGACAAGCTCCCGGCCATTCAATAGGGTCTTTCTGCCTGGTGTCCAAACCGGCGGTTCACCCCTTTGATCCAATCTGATATCAAGTCATGGCGCAAGATCTTCCCAATAAAGAGATCCAGGCACTGGTCAGCCTGCTGGATGAGCCAGACCTGGCTGTCTACCAGGATATTTCTGCCAATATCCTGCGTTACGGTGACAAAGCCATGCCCTATCTCGAGGAAGAGCTCCTCACATTGAAGGAGGAGTGGCTCAGGCAGCGTATTGAGTCGCTGATCCGGGCCATTCATGTGGAGAGCCTGGCAGAAGGTATTGGTCGATGCCTTGATGCAGGAAACCCGGATGAGCTGCTGGAGGCCTGGCTGCTCGTCAGCCGCTTTCACTACCCGGACATCAGGACTGAAGAGATCAAAAAAGAGATCAGCAGCATCCGGCGGAATGTGTGGATGGAAATGAACGAACACCTGACGGCACTGGAGCAGATCAGGGTGTTCAATCATGTTTTTTACGATATCCACAGCTTTCACGGCAACCTGGAGGACTACCACGACCCGGACAACTCCTTTATTAACCGGCTGCTGGAAACACGACGGGGAAACCCCCTCAGTATTGGTGTGTTATACCTCCTTGTGGCCCAAAGCCTGGATATCCCCGTTCAGGGCATCAACCTGCCTGAGCATTTTGTGTTGGCATACATGGGCGACACGGCAGATGCTCAAAACCTCGGAATGCGCAGGGAAGTGCCGGTGTTTTACATCAACGCGTTCAGTAAAGGGGCCGTCTTTTCACGCAATGAGATCAATGATTTCCTGGCAAAGATTGGCATGAAACCCATGCCGGCTTTTTTCAGGCCCTGCAGCCAAAGCGATATCATTGTGAGGATGCTGAACAACCTGGTACTGGCCTATGAACAAACAGGGGACAAGGGGAGAAAAGAGGGGATCATTGCACTGAGGGACGGAATCAAGCGGCATCTGCCATCAAAATAGGTGGCTTTTGTCAATTACTTCTATTAACTTTGCGAGCAGCATATATAAAGAATTGTACAACAGTTTAATACAAGAGAAATGTCCGTAACAAGCACATTTGGTCAGGCCCCAGGCGAAACCTTGCCAGGCAAGTCAAAAAAGACCGTGGTAAGCCAGGATGATCTCCGGCATATCATGGATCGCTACATGTATTCTGATGAAATCCGGGAGGTCATTAAGGCAGAAGGGCTTCTGCCCACCGGGTTGCTCTCACGTTTACAGTCCTGCTATCCCATGTATTCAGGCATCACGGAGTCGGCTCCCTTTTTATTTACCGGCAGGGAACGCTATGCCGGGATGAGTGGATTCAGGGAAATCGTCAGGGTATTGGAGGAGAATGACATCCATATTGGTCATATCAAAGAGCGCGAATTGTTCATCGATGTCTATCGCTTCCTGGCCACCAAGCATGTGCTGAACAAAATCAACTGGCAGGACTTTGCCAACGACAGTTTGTTTCAGCTGGTGATTCCCCAGCCGGGCATGATCAAGGGTCCCGTGGTGAAGGCTTACAAGGAGGCAAAAACGGAAGAGGAGCGACAGCGCATCGTCAGGGAGTACCAGAAGGAGACCAACCCGCACGATGGCAAGCAGCTGCTGAATAAGCCCTGGTATACTGGTGAGGATGGTGAACTGGAGATCCTGCGGGGCAGTCAGCACAAGTATCCGCAGTGCCAGCTGATCTTTGATACAACCACCCAGAACTGTTTCTCTTTCTGTACCTATTGCTTCCGCCACGCCCAGGTGCGCGGCGACGAGGACATGTTTGTCCAGGAGGACATCGACCAGGTGCTGAAGTACATCAGGAAGCATAAGGAGGTGACCGATTTTTTGATCACCGGGGGCGATGCAGGCTATATCCCCTATGAGCGGCTTGAGCGCTATGTTAAGCCTTTTATTGAGGATGATGAGCTGATGCATATCAGGAACCTGCGCCTGGGCACGCGGGTGCTGACCTATCACCCGGAGATGATCCTTGCCCCATCTTACCGGCCTTTCCTGGATCTCTTCCGCCTACTCACCGACAACGGGGTGCAGGTGGTGATGATGGCGCACTTCTCCACGCCCCGTGAAGTGCTCAACCCCTCCGCTGTAGCAGCGATACGCCGTTTGAAAAATCATGGGGTCACCATAAAGAGTCAGAGTCCGGTGATGAAGCACATCAGCCTCTTTTTGCATGAAGATGGCAGCGTGGATGTGGATCGTTCTGCAAAAAACTGGATCGACCTGGGCCATGTTCTGTCCATGCTGGGCGTTGGGTTCCACTCCATGTATTGTGCAAGGCCCACCGGTGAGCACCACTACTTCACCGCCCCGCTGGCCGATATCAATAAAGTGTTCAGCAAGGTATACCGCACGCTACCGTCCATCAGCCGCCCGTCCAGGTATATCACCATGACCTCCTCTGCAGGCAAGGTTTCACTGCTTGGCACCATGGAGGTGAAAGGGGAGAAGGTGTTTGTGCTCAAGTTCAACGAAGGGCGTAACATGGAGTGGCTGGATGAGGTGTACCTGGCCAAGTTTGATGACCAGGAAAATACCATTGAGAGGCTCCAACCCTTTGAAGGGGACAAGCACTTTTATGAGGATGAGCTGGCCGTG
>SKNE01000084.1 GCA_007120675.1 Bacteroidales bacterium | reverse complement strand
TTCATCCCCATCCCTAACTGGCTTTTTTGCCAGCGCCCTGGCTCTTTCCACCAGGATTCTTTTGTCTGTTTCATTCATTCGCTCACTGTTTTTTTGTCCCCATCCTGACCAGTCCGGCCGTCATACCCTCCAGTCCGCAAACCTCTTCATGATCTTTCAGGTGTCTGATCACCTTCAGCAGGTTTTTATGGTATTTTTTGGCTAACTTATCTTTCCCCAGTGCATTCAGTACATAGTACATGTTGAATAGGGCGGGGACGTAATGTGGATCGAGGTAGAGGGCCTTGATCAGGCTTTTTTCCGCCAGCAGCAGATCGTTCTGTTCCATCAGGATGGTGGCAAACAAGTTCAGATAGGTAGGGTTTTCCGCGTCAGCCAACAGGAGTTTTTCAGCCAATTGCCGGGCTTGACCGTGTTTTCCAAGGTTGGCAAGTGACCTTACCAGCAATTCCCCCACCATTGGGTCAAAAGGCCCTGACTCCAAATGATCCAGGCAGCGTTCTGCACAGGCAGTGTACCTGGCTTCCCTGAAAAGCGCTTCTGTCTTTTCCAGGCTGAAAGATTTCCTGGTAGACTGGTCCGCCGCCCTGGCCGGTTTGACTGTAGCGCCGGCCACTTTGGAGCCTCGCTGATGGGATCTGCCCCCGGCAGCCAGTGTGTCAGAAGTGGCTTTTGGCCTTGGGGTGGACCGCCGGGGGGATTGGCCATCAATCTTTTTTCTTCCCGGAAAGGGGACCATTGGTTCTGCTCCCTTGCCAGTTGTGATCTGGGGCGGATCATCACCGGACAGCAGGTAGATTTTTTCGTCTTTCTTGCTCTTACGATAAAATATGCCTCGTTTGTACCTGATTTTTTTGAACGCGGCGTAGTACTCCTGGTGCAGCTCCACCTGGCTGGTGATGAGCCAGGCTTCCGGTTTCAGTGCCTCATAAAAGCGCTTGGCCACTGCCAGGGCCATTTCAGGCAGGAAATACATCAGCACATTCCGGCAAAAGATCACATCCAGCCTCTCTGTCCCATTATCCGCCGAAGGGTAAGCTGAGCCGGCCAGGTTGATTTGAAAGAAGTGCACCATCTCACGTATGTCCTTCCTGATCTCAAAGTGCTTTCCCCTGGCTGAGAAATACTTGTTTTTGTAGGCCACAGGTGTTTCCCTGAAGGACCATGCCGAGTATATTCCCTTTTGGGCTTTGGCGAGGGCTTCGGCGTTGAGGTCCGATGCCATGATGCGGATATTCCTGTATTTCAGATCGGGGATGTCTTCATTCAGCAGCATGGCCAGGGTGTAGGGCTCTTCGCCGGAACTGCAGCCTGCGCTCCAGATGCGTATTTCCTCCTCGCGGCCTTGTTGCCTGAAAACAGGGATGATTTCATTCCTGAAGAGCTCAAGGCCTGATTCTTCCCTAAAGAAATAGGTTTCGCCCACCGATAGATGCCTGGCAAGGGCTTCTATCTCTGTTTTTGGCAAGCTGCTTCTTTCCAGCCACTTCCTCAGTGAGTCGGTCTGCGGATCGCGCTTAAGGTCCATGGCGGCTTTCATCACGCTCCTCCCCATGCTTTCCAGCTGCTTTCCAGAGAAATGCAAGCCCAGTAAGCGGCCGATGTGCTGAGAAATCAAGTCAAGGTCCTGATTGCTAGACATGCAAATCTTCGTTTTTTATTCGTGAAAACAGCTCATCAACGGCCAGGATGGTCTCGTGGCCGAGGAGCTTCGGCAGGTCGTAAATGATGATCAGCCCCTTTTGATCGCTCACTGTCCGAACGATTTCCAGGCCACTGTTTGCCATCTCCTGTTTTAATGTTTGGTTTTCGGGCAACTCCAGCTGCTTGATGTCGCTCCTGTAGATAGCCATTGGCTGCTCCACTTCATCCACCACGATGGCCAGCTTCTTTTTGCCCCAGCCTGAAATGATCATGCGGTCACCCGGTGTAACGGGCCTCTGTGGCATCCCGAAGCGCTCACGCAAATTCACCACGGGGATGTGCTCACCCTGCAGGTCGATGATGCCGTAGAGGGAGGGTGCGGCCTTGGGGACGGAGGCATGGGCGATGGCCCTGATGACCCGCTCCACATCCTTCAGATAGAGGGCAATACGTGTGTTGTCCACACTGAATGCGAGAATGTTATCCTGGTGGTTGTCCATTTGCCTCCTTCTTGCTTAGTGCCTTCCCGCCGCTTCGACCATTCACCCGTGCGCATACAAACTTAAGCATTTATGCGCAGTACTGCACATTGATCTTTATTTTTTGCTTCGTCCGTTAATAGGATAATTTAGCCCTTTAATAGCCCCGTATTGCAAACTTTTTCATTCCTTGCTTGTTTATTCTGCATTATCCCACTGAAAACAACAAGGAATCAATGCCTAAGCTGGCCCTGCACTGGCAAATACTGATCGCCCTGGTCTTGAGCGTGGTATTTGGACTGGTGTTCACTGATTACGTTGTCTATGTGACCTGGATGGGTGACGTCTTTTTGCGTGCATTACGGATGCTGATCGTGCCCTTGATCTTCGCCAGCATCGTGTCGGGTGTAACGGGCATTGGCACGGCCCGCAACCTCGGACGGATGAGTGTGAAGACATTCTCTTACTATCTGACCACCAGTATTTTTGCCATTTTGACCGGACTGTTTATGGTGAACCTGCTTCAACCCGGACGGGGAGCAGACCTTGGTCTCAGTGGCAGGGTGGAGGGACTGGATGCCGGGGCAGAGAGCTTCGGGCAGACCCTGATCAACATCATTCCGGTGAATATCGTGGAGGCCATGGCAGCGGACAATATGCTGTCCATCATATTCTTCGCCATCCTCTTCGGCTTTTTTACCATACGCATCCGCACCGACCTCCAAAAGCCACTGGTGAAGGCTTTCAATGCCATTTTTGAGGTGATGATGCGGATCACCATGTTCGTCATTCGCTTCACGCCACTGGGGATTTTTGGCATCGTCTCCAACGTGGTCAGCCAGCACGCTGACAACATGGTGTCCCTGGCCAACAGCATGGGTATCTACATGCTGGCCGTCATCGGTGCATTATCGATTCACGCATTGCTCACACTTCCCCTCTTGCTGTCGATCATTGGGCGGGCAAACCCCCTGAAGCATTTCCGCAGCATGTCCCTCCCTTTGCTCACGGCATTTTCCACCTCCAGCAGCAACGCCACCCTGCCCCTGACCCTGGAAGCCGTAGAGCACAATGTGGGTGTATCCAGGGAAACCACTGGTTTTGTCCTGCCCATGGGGGCCACCGTGAACATGGATGGCACGGCCCTGTACGAATGTGTGGCCGCCTTGTTCATAGCCCAGGCTTACGGTATCGAACTCAGCCTGATGCAGCAGGGTATCGTAGTCCTGACTGCATTACTGGCCTCCATCGGTGCAGCCGGCATCCCCATGGCCGGACTGGTGGTGATCACCATCATACTGACTGCAGTGGGTTTGCCCCTGGAGGGCGTCGGCCTGATCCTTGCCGTGGACAGGATCCTGGATATGTTCAGGACCACCGTCAATGTGTGGAGCGACTCTTGTGGCGCGGCCATTATCGCCCGCTCAGAGGGGGAGAAGCTGAAGGTTTAGCACAATGGCTGGGGGTTAATGACTACTTT
>SKNE01000176.1 GCA_007120675.1 Bacteroidales bacterium | reverse complement strand
GTTAATATATAGTTGGTGGTACCGTTAATGATACCCATAATTTTTAAAATCTTGTTGGCGGCCAGGCAGTGTTTTAAAGGCCTGATTATAGGGATGCCACCGCCCACACTGGCCTCATAAAATATACTGACTCCATTTTCTTGAGCCAGCTGAAAAAGCTCCCGGCCGTGCTGAGCCAAAAGGTCTTTGTTGGCCGTCACCACATATTTCCCATTTTGCAGGGCACCTTTAATGAATTCTTTTGCCCTGTCCACTCCGCCTATTACTTCTACTACTATCTGAATATCGGGATCCGTGATAATCTCCTGCGCATCAGTAACCAGCTGAATACCTTCCAAGCCTGCATCCCTTTCCTTGTCCAGGCTTCGTACCAGCAGCTTCTTAATCTTCAAAGAGGTTTTAATTTTCGCTTCAATTTCTGCTCCATTATTCGTTAAAATATTCACTACTCCAGAACCTACATTACCGCATCCCAGCAAACCAATATTGATAATTTCTTTATCCATTTTTGCTCCTCCATTTAAAAGATTATGGCTCATTCTTTTTAACAATAATTCTGCATAAGTGCCAGATATCCTGTTTGAGAAACAAATAAAAAACACGGATTATCTCCGTGCACAGGATTAATGCTTTAGGGAAGAAGCAACTTTTACCATCTGTTCCGGTTCCAGCTCCCCCGTTATAATATATTTTTTCCCTGCAGTATACCAGTATAGAGTGGTGATTTCCCCATCATCCTGGATAATGCCCTGTTCCTCTCCCAAGGGGACCCTTTTGGCTCCAGGGGCGACGGCTCCGTTGGCAGCATCCCCGAAAGCCACCGGTTTTTCTTCAACCCCCTGCTCCTGTTGAATCAGGGAAAACTGTTCCAATCCCTGGTAATGAAAAATTACTGCCCGGTGACCAGGCTCTTCGTTCATGGTAATCAAGTTCAGCTCCGCACCGGGAGGCAGATAAGAGGGCAGCCGCAGAGGGAAATCCACAGCCTCCTTTACCTCCTTCAAGGTGAGGGATAAAACCTGGCATTCCGCGGAAGCCTCCTCCCAGGGGAAGTCCGATTCAAAAAGTTCGGGGTGAATCTCTTCGTTTAAAACGATTTCCTTATAGCGGAACACAGTTTTCAGGTTTCCCTGGTCATCATAAACCTCAATGATAAAGGGTACCAGTTTCTTTTTTTCCAGCCATATTTTTTCCCTGTGCCACTGAGGAGTCTGTTCCTTTGGAGTAACCTCCAGTATGTAAAAATCATTATTGTCATGGGTTTCTTCGCCGGTAATATTTAGCTCTCTGGCCTGTATCAAATTCTCCCAAAACCCGGACAGCAGAAAAGGATTTTGACTTTCTTCCTGCTGCGGGCTGCTTATTTTATAGTAATCTTTAAGTTCCGGGTGATAGATCCAGGTGTCCTCCCCGGAACCGATAATCACCTGACGGGCCTGGTCACCGGTCAGTTCCAGGCGGTACAGGTCCGGGCTTTGAAACCATTGTTCCAGGAAGTAGACCCGGGGAGATTCTGAGGAAAACATCTCCATTTCCATTTTAACCTGGTAGGTTTTTACCCTTTCCATCCGCTTTTCTATATTCCTGGCGAGCCTTTCGGAAGACATACTGCAGCCGCCCAGTAAAAACAACCATAGAAGAACAATGAACAGAAACAGCCCAAAAATGGAAAGCCTGCTTTTCTTTATTCTGTCAGCCCCCTTTTTTTGTGGTTTTCTTTACTGCTGGTGTATGGACCGAATGATATCCTGCCTGCTGATGATTCCCACCAGTTTACCCTGGGAATTTACCACAGGCACGCGGTTGATTTCCTTTTCAACCATGAGGGTAGCAATATCCTCCAGGGGAGTATCCTCCTTTACGGAGATAATTTTAGAGCTCATCACATCGACAGCTTTGGTCGCCACCATTTTTTTCAAGTCCTTTTCAATCCTCCGGGGTTCATCAAAATAAAATACACCCCCCAATATTTCAATAAAGGCCGGTATTTTAAATTTTTTGCCCTGGTATATCAGGTCTCCCTCGGTGATAATTCCCACTACCTTGCGGTCTTCATTTACCACCGGGACTCCCCCGATGCCATATTCCAAAAGGACCTTGGCCACATCCTGAACCGTATCAGTCTCCTTAACCGTAATCACATCTTTTTTCATTATATCCTGCGCATTCACTTCATTCCACCTCCGCTTTTCTGTTTCTATTGTTCTCATCTTCATAGTATAATTATAAGCAATATTTTACAATAAATCACGGTTAAAGTAAAAATGTTTTTTATTTGCTTTCTCCGGGGGGCTTGAGAAGGCTTTTATGGTTCCGGAAAGTTCTTTAATCAGGTCTACCGCTGCCAAACCCGCCTCTCCTACATGATGGGCTGCCCGATCCCCTGCCATGCCGTGCAGGTAAACTCCCACCAGGGCAGCCTCCGCTGTGGAAAGCCCCTGGCCTATAAGGCCGGTAAGCAGGCCGGTTAGCACATCCCCGGTGCCTCCGCTGGCCATCCCGGGATTGCCGGTAAGGTTTACATAAACCTCTCCCGAAGGAAGGGCTGTAACTGTCCGGGCTCCCTTCAGTACCAGGGTTATCTGCCAGGTTTCCGCAAATTTTTGGGCCACCTGAAGCCTATCCCTCTCCACCTCCGTCACGGTACTGTCCAGCAGCCGTGCCATTTCCCCCGGATGAGGGGTAAGCACCAGGGGCTGCGGTGCCTCCTTCAGCAGAGTCAGGTTCCTTGAAAGGAGAGTCAGGGCTCCGGCATCCAACACCAGGGGAACTGGGGTATTTCTAATGATTCCCTCCAACAGTGAATAAGCCTCCCGGTCTGGATGAATCCCCGGGCCAATCCCTGCGGCATCACAGTTTTCCAATAAAGAAAGCGCCGGTTCCAACGCATTGGAGGAAAGGCCCTGGTTCAGGGTTTCCGGCAGAGGATAAGTCATTACCTCGGTGAGCTTTGTCTCCAGGATAGAGTTCAATCCTGCAGGAATACCTACCGTAATCAGCCCCGAACCGCTGCGCAGGGCCGCCTGGCCGGCCATGGCCGGTGCGCCGGTAAGGCCTGGTGAACCTCCCAAGATCAGCACTCTCCCATAAGTTCCCTTGTGAGAATTGGCCTTTCGATGGGGTAAAAGTGCCCTCACCATGTCCTCCGTTATCAAATTAACCCGAACTTTGGGGTCCTCCATCACTTCCCGGGGCATACTGATATCTCCCACAATTATTTCTCCGGTAAATTCTGCTCCGGGATAAAGGAACAATCCCTGTTTAGGCAGAGCAAAAGTAACCGTCCTGTCTGCTTTTACAGCCCGGCCCAGGACTTCCCCGGTATCCCCGTGAATCCCTGAGGGGATATCTACAGAAATAACTGTTTTATCTGCCCGGTTAATGCGGTCTATGGCCTCACCCATCAGGCCCCTGACCTCACTGGTCAGGCCCGTTCCCAACAGGGCATCTACCACCAGGTGAGAATGGACCAGCTCTCTTTCTAGAGTAAAAAGGTCCTCTTGTTTCAGTATATGTCTGGGTTTAACCCCCATATGCTTTAAAATCAGAAAATTTACCAGGGCATCCCCCTTATAATCCTCCTCCAGGGAAAAAGCAAAAACCT
>SKNE01000182.1 GCA_007120675.1 Bacteroidales bacterium | reverse complement strand
TGAACTTCCTCCACCTGGGCGACTTTGACGCTGCGCTGGTGGAGTGCCGCCGCCTGAACATCGCCCTCAATGAACTCAGCGACCGCTTCCGCTCCGAGAACCGCTACCGTCGCGATGCCTTTGTCCACAACCTGATGGGGATCATCTATGATGCGTCGGGCGATTACAATAACGCCTTTATCGCTTACCGGAACGCCCTGGAGATATACGAAGACGATTACCAGCGCCTGTTCGGCATCGGACCGCCGGAGCAGCTGAAGCACGACCTGCTGCGCGCCGCACACCGCACCGGCTTTCGTGACCAGGTGCGCCACTTTGAGGAGCGCTTCGGGATGCGCTTCGAGGAGTCGCGCACCCTGGACGAGGGCGAGCTGGTCTTCTTCTGGCAGAATGGGCTGGGACCGGTGAAAGATGAGTTCAGCATCAACTTCACCATCGTGAGGGGGAGCGGGGGAGCCGTCCACTTCGTCAACGAAGAGCACGGACTCTCCTTTCCCGTCCCCGTGTCACAAAAAGCGTCCGACGACCTGGGCGACCTGCGGGTGATTCGCGTGGCCTTCCCAAAGTATGTGGAGAGAGAGCTGGTGTACCAAAACGCCCGCCTGCACGCAGGGGGACAAACCAGGGAGCTGAACCTGGCACAGGACCTGAACGCGGTGGCCTTCCAGGCCCTCAACGACCGGATGCTGCAAGAGATGGGCACCGCCCTGCTCAGGCTAGCCATCCGGCAAGCCGCCGAACAGCGCATACGGAAAGAAGATGAAACAGTGGGCGCCATCTTCGGCATCCTGGGCGCAGTGGCCGAACGGGCAGATACCCGCAACTGGCAAACCCTCCCCCATTCCATCTACTATGGCCGCATGGCCCTCCCCCCGGGCCAGCACCGCCTGGAGCTTGAACTGATCCTCCCCAACGGCCATACCGCACGCAGCCTGAACCTGGAGACAGAGATACGCAGCAGGCGAACCACCTTCAAAAACTTCCATACGGTCACCTCCCGCCGCTGACGGCCTGGGTCGCACATCAACATTTCTTATTACTTTTGGCGAAAACCAAAGATATGGATGAACGACTCAAAGCCTTTCAGGAGCTGCTGGACATCATGGACGACCTGAGGGCTAAATGTCCGTGGGATAAGAAACAGACACTGG
Source organism: Bacteroidales bacterium (assembly GCA_007120675.1). GTDB lineage: Bacteria > Bacteroidota > Bacteroidia > Bacteroidales > UBA7960 > PUPG01. The sequence goes on along the minus strand of SKNE01000182.1, from coordinate 2,458 downwards.
AAAGCCTCCGCCACCTGACCATCGAAGAAACCTATGAGCTGGCCGATGCCATCCTGGATGAAGACCTGGACGGCATCAAGGGGGAGCTGGGCGACCTCATGCTGCATATTGTGTTCTACGCCAAGATTGGCAGCGAGAAGGGGGCCTTCGATATCCGCACCGTCATTCAGTCTATCAATGAAAAACTCATCAAACGACACCCGCACATTTATGGGGACGTGAAGGCGGAGACCGCTGAGGAGGTGAAGGACAACTGGGAAAAGATCAAGCTGAAAACAGGCAAGAAGCGGGTGCTCTCCGGGGTGCCCCGGTCACTTCCTGCCATGATCAAGGCATACCGCATACAGGACAAGGTGAAAGGGGTGGGCTTCGACTGGGAAAAGCCCGACCAGGTGTGGGCCAAGGTGCAGGAGGAGCTGGAGGAGCTGAAAGAGGAGGTGGACAAAGGGGTGTCAAAGAAAAAAGTCGAAGAGGAGTTCGGTGACCTGCTGTTTGCCCTGATCAACTACGCCCGCTTCATCAAGGTGAACCCGGAGAATGCCCTGGAGCGCACCAACAAGAAATTCATCCGCCGCTTTGAACACCTGGAAGCACAGGCACAAAAGCTGGGCAAGGACATGAAACGGATGAACCTGGCCGAGATGGATGTGTTCTGGGACGAGGCCAAACAAATGGAAGCAAGGGACGAGTGAACGCTCGTCCAACCGGCATATTTAAAACGTTGTAAGAATGAAAGGGTTTGTTATGACGCTCCTGCTGCTTGTGCTGGCGGGACAGGCCTTTGGCCAGACGGGCCGCTATGGCCAGAACATCTATGTTGAGGGCGAAGTGTCGGGCCACTGGGCCGCCGACACGGTCTTCGTGACCGGCGACATCTATCTGCCACCCTTTGAGTACCTGGAGATCATGCCGGGTGTGCGGGTCGAGTTCCAGGGGTATTATGGCTTCGTGGTGCAGGGCGAGGAACTGCATGTGGTGGGAACCCCCCAGGCTCCCATCGTCTTTACCGTGAACGATACAACGGGCCTCCATGATATTTATATCCCTGACGGGGGATGGAAGGGGATCACCATCTGGGGGGACCTGGGCAAGGGGCTTCCCGGACCATCGGTGGACTTCCAGCATGTGCACATTGAGTACGCCAAGGCCATTCACGGCCAGGGCCTCATGCATGGCGGGGGACTTTACGTGGAGGGCTCAGGACAGTTCGGCTTCTACCGCACCACTTTTTTCCGCAACCAGGCCTACCTTTATGGAGGGGGTGCCTATGTCCAGCACGCCAGTCCAGGCTTTATCCACTGCCACTTCATTGAAAACAAGGCGGGACACCCACCATCGGAAGAGGAAACCTATGGCGCCGGGGGCGGACTGTTCGGGAAACACAGCAAGGCCCTTTTACAGGACAGCCGCTTTGAGGGCAACTGGGCCAGCGGCGTGGGCGGGGGCCTGTGCCTGGATAGCGCCGACGTGAGCGTGTTCAACAACGTGTTCAAGTACAACTATGCAATGATTGGCGGGGCGATCAGCTACCTGCGCTCGGCACCCTCCACGGGCATGGCCAACAACCTGGTGGCTTTCAACGAAGCCACCTTCTTTGGTGGCGGCATCGCCATGCTGACCTACTGGGGGCACCTGGTGAATAACACCATCGTTTACAATCACACCGTGATGGGAGGGGGTATTTACCTGAACGAAGATGCACGGCCCCTCTTCCGCAATACCATCCTGTGGGGCAATACAGCTTACGTGCCCAACGATTACCAGATGTTTACGTGGGACTCTGTCTCCAGTGCCCACTTTTACTACTCCCTGGTGGAAGGGGGGACGGATGGCTTTGGGGGTGCCGGCTTCGACGGTGACTTTGTGTCGTGCCTGCAGGATGACCCGATGTTCATGGAAGAGGGAGACCACCCCTTTGCGCTCCAGGCAGGCTCCCCGGCCATCGTGGCCGGATGTCCCGATACCCACGAACTGGCTTTTATACCCCAGAAGGACCTGGCGGGCAATGCACGCATCATGAATGACCGCATCGACATCGGGGCCTATGAATTCCAGGATGATATCACTTTTGTGTGTCCCGACGCCGGACAGGCAGAGGAGATGGCGCTACAGGTCTATCCCCATCCCGCCACAGGCTCATCCATCCTTTCGTTCTCCTTGTGCGGGCCGGCCCGGGTGAGCCTGCAGTTGCATGATGCCCTGGGCCGGACGACCGGTCCCTCCTGGCAGAAAGAGCTGCCGGCGGGAAAACATGCCTACAGCTTGCAAGAGTTGTTTGGCCGGGGACAGCTGGATGGCGGGACCTGGTATGTGCTGAGCCTCACGGCAGGCCACAGAACAGGCCGCACCGTGGTGCTGACCACCCGGTGATGGCGGCGGGAAGCTATATGATGCCGTCCAGGTAGAGCTCGAAGTCGTAGAAGAAGGCGGTGCTTTGCTTATCCAGCTTGTCGTCCAG
>SKNE01000122.1 GCA_007120675.1 Bacteroidales bacterium | reverse complement strand
TCAAGGCCTTCCTCCTGGCAGAGGGGATGAAAGCGCTCGCGCAGGTCGTGCAGCAGCGTGGAGAGCATCACCCTGTCCTCGTTGACCTCCAGGGTGCCGGACAGGATCATGGAGATGTCGGTGATCTTGTTGATGGTATCCATGAGCCGCTGGCTGCTGATCTGCATGTTGTGCAGATGGGACTTTTGCTGCCGCGACGCGTCCTGCGCCAGCAGTTGTCCGAAACCAAGGATCCCATTCAGGGGGGTGCGTATTTCGTGTGAGATGTTGTTGAGGAAAGCCGTTTTGAGGTGGTCGCTGGCTTCCGCCTTGTTCCGGGCCTCCACCAGGTCGTCCATGATCTTTTTCTTGTCGGAGATGTCAATGGAAGAGCCCACGATGTACCTTGCCCTGCCTTCTTCATAAACTGGGGTCAGCTCGGCCATCACCGTGTGCACGTTTCCCCTTAATAGTATGTCAGCCTCAAAGCTGAGGGTGGATCCCTTTTCCAGGCAGCGCCGGTAATTGGATACAATGATGTCGCCTTGTTCCTCTCCATAGAGATCCTGGGGTGTTTTCCCGATGGTGTCCAGGGGGCTGAACCCGGAGGTGCGTTCGTAGGCCCTGTTGGTGCGCACATAGCGGAAAGAGCCGTCATCACACACTTCGGTCAGGAACATGGAGCTCTGTGTGCCCTCGAACACTTTCTCGTATTCGTGGGCTATCTTCTTCAGCTCAGACGCCGCCTTTTTCTGTTCGTTGATGTCCTGGTGCAGGCCGCCAGCCACCAGGGGGTTGCCTGCCTCGTCCCTGGCCATGATGATGCCGCTGGCCCTCACCCAAACCAGGTGCCCCTCCCTGTGGTGCATCCTGAACTTACAGCTGTAGACATCGCTCTGTCCCTCCAGGAAGGTCGCCATGGCTTGCCGTGCCGTGTCCCTGTCGCCCTCGTAAACAAGGTCAGCCCAATCTTCAATGGTCGAAGGAGACAGCTCTTCGAGGGGATAACCCAGGATGGCTGACCACCGGCTGCTGCAGTGGGTGCGTCCGCTGGGGATGTGCCACTGCCAGATGCCGGCATCCATCTCTTTCAGGATGTCCTCCAGCTTATGGATATCGAATTCACTGTAAATGGCTTGTTTGTCAAGGTCCCCTTCCGGGGATGGGTGCATCTCAGTTTCGCGGGCCATGGGGAAATCTAATGTAGTTGGTTTCGAATGGTTAGCAGGGTACAAAGATATGGAAAAACGGGTATTAGTGGTTTTCCCGGTGCAATCCGGGAAATCGCTAAATTTACAAAAAAATGCACATCGGAAAACAACACGAGGTGCGTATACTTTTTTCCACGGGGCTTGGCCTGCTTTTCCAGAATCCGGATTATTCAACACCGGGAAGAATGGCCGCCTAATTTACAACATCCGGATGAATGATTACCAGCACTGAAACCAGGATCCTTTTGCTTGGCGACGCGCTCCCGGTGGGGAGCTATGTGCTGCATTCCCGTTTTCGTGATGTGGTCAATTACCGAAAAGGGACAGACACCCTGGTTTTTCTGACCACCCGGAGGGAGCTGATCGCTGCCAACGGTTTGGTGGTGAGCGGCGGCAGCTTGCCGGAGGCAGACAAGCTGCTGATCTCGGAAGAGAGGATCACCATCGGGGAGACACCCTTTGACCGCAGCGGCATCGAGCTGTTTGACTCGGCCCTGCCATTGGATTTGCTCTGTATCACCCGTTTCGACCAGAGCATCCGCATGCTGCCCGACACCTGGGGCAGACTGTTCTGTCCGCAGAGCATGCTGTACGTATTGGTTCCGGAAAGGATGGACGCGCTGGCCACCCAATTTGACCGCCTGGTTGCTGGGCAGGCCCTGCGGGCTGCTGACAGGCTCCTGGAGGGAAGGGTGGAGGAGGGCTTGCTTTTGCTCAGGGGGCTGGGTCGTGGTCTGACGCCTGCCGGAGACGACTTTGTTGCCGGATTGCTTTATGCGTTGAACATCCATGAGCATTGGTCTGGCAAGGACCACTCCCCCCAAAAGGGGCAGGTCTTTGCCGTGGCAAAGGGAGGCAATCTGTTGGTCAACTCCGGTTTATGGCAGGCAAAATCAGGACGCTGCAGCCACTTATTCAAAAATTTTGTACTTTCACCTTCCTTTAATGGCTTTGGGGAGGCTGAGCTGCGCGCCCTGCTGTCGCACGGTGCCACTTCGGGCGCCGATTTGCTGGCGGGATTTATTTTTGGTATTCAAAACAGGACAATCATATGGTGATCCGCGGGGAGATACGTAAAGGAGCCTATCATGACTCGGTGACATTGATGATCGTCTCGGGGAAGCTGAATGAACTGGAAGGGGTGGAAGAGGCTTCCGTTGTAATGGCCACCGGTGAGAACCGCTCCATCCTGGAGGCTGCAGGGCTGTGGACCGGGGAGCTCGATGATGCATCGGAAACGGATCTGGTCATCAGCCTTCGCGCTGCATCGGAAGAGGTCGCCCGAAAGGCCTTGGAGCAAGTGGGTGAGCTGCTGGGCCAGGTGTCGAAAAAGCAATCTGTCCACGGCGGACCCGTCGCCCGGAGCCTGGAACAGGCCGTGGAAAAGCTCCGCGGAGCCCGGCTGGCCCTGATCTCGGTGGCTGGAAGGCATGCTGCCGCAGAAGCCCGCAGGGCGCTTGATGCCGGCCTTCACGTGATGCTTTTTTCCGATAATGTGTCGTTGGAGGATGAGCGCGGACTGAAAGAGCTGGCCCTCAGCAAAGGGCTCTTTATGATGGGCCCCGACTGCGGCACTGCCATCATCAACGGGGTGCCGCTGGCTTTTGCCAACAGGGTGGCCCGCGGACCCGTAGGTGTCGTGGCCGCTTCCGGCACGGGCCTCCAGGAGGTGTGCTGCCTGCTGGACCGCCATGGCACCGGTATCTCACAAGCCATCGGTACTGGCGGGAGGGATATAAAGGAGGCCGTCGGTGGCATCATGTTCATGGAGGGGATCAGGGCGCTGGCCAGGGATGAGGATACCACCTGCATTGTGTTGATCAGCAAGCCGCCCGATTTACCGGTGCTGAAGAAGGTCAGCCAGTGTGTCCGGGATGCGGGGAAGCCCGTTGTGGCCCTTTTCATTGGCGGCGATCCGGGGCTTTTGTCCGACGCCGGAGCCTGGGCCGCCTCGGACCTGGAGGAAGCCGCACTGCTTGCCCACACGATAGTTCGTGGTGAAGCGATGGAGGGTGCCGGTGAACTAATGCTTGAACGGCAGAAAAAGGTTCGTTCGCTGGCCAGGCAGATTCGCCAAAAGGGGGGATGGACCTCCGCCACCCCACGGGACCAGGATAAGGCGGCGCAAGACGTTCACGGCAGGAGCAGGAAATTTCTCCGGGCCCTTTACAGCGGCGGCACCTTATGCCACGAAGCACAGTGGATCCTCCGTAAAATGTCCGTTCGCGCGTTCAGCAACACCCCACTGGAGGGAAACGCCCGTCTGGAGGACCCCCGGAAGAGCAAGGAGCACAGCCTGGTGGACATGGGTGATGACCTGTTTACATCGGGAAGGCCCCATCCCATGATGGATTTTAGGTTGCGCAACGAACGGATGCTCCAGGAAGCGGCCGACCCGGAAACAGCCATCCTCCTCTTCGACCTGGTACTGGGTTATGGCGCCCACCCGTCACCGCTGGATGAACTGCTGCCATTGATCGGGCGGCTGCAGCGCGAGGTGCCTGAGGTCCTGCTGATCTGCCCGGTGACAGGCACCGAAGGAGACCCGCAGGACAGGAATAAGGTGGTCAGGGGGCTGGAACAGGCAGGTGTGGTGGTGATGCCATCCAATGCCAGTGCAGCCTTGCTGGCGGGCCAGCTCATCATGACCCCCACTTCCTGAATCGCCCAGGCATTGATTCGTCCACAGATAAAACATCCATCAATAAAATGGCCATCATGGATTTGTTTAAGCAACCGCTAAAAGTGATCAACGTTGGACTGCTTTCCTTTCACGAGGAGCTGGTGGCCCAGGGCGTCGACAGCCTCCATGTGCGTTGGAAGCCCCCGGCGGAGGTGGCGCAGGCGGCCCGGGAGACCATGCGACGCTACCGGGAAAAGATCGATGAGGCCAACGCCCGTGCCCTGGAGATCATCCTGGCGGGCAAGCCGGTGCTTACCGGGCTCTCAGTGGCCCGTGAGGTGATTCCCGGAATGCACGACAAGCGGATCCTCCATTCGGGTCCGCCGATCACCTGGGAGAGAATGTGTGGCCCCACCAGGGGCGCCGTCATGGGTGCCCTGGTGTACGAGGGCCTGGCCGACACACCCGAAGAGGCCGGACAACTGGCCGCCTCCGGCCAGGTAGACTTTGCCCCATGCCACCAGCACGCCTCCGTGGGTCCCATGGCCGGCATCATCTCGGCCTCCATGCCTGTCTTTGTGGTGGAGAACGAAAGCTCCGGACACAAGGCTTATTGCACGCTGAACGAAGGCCTGGGCAAGGTGCTGCGCTACGGCGCCTACGACACCGCCGTGATCCAAAGGTTGCGATGGATGGAAAAGACGCTCTATCCCGTTCTGCGCGAGTCGGTTCAGAACCTTGGCAAGCTCGACCTGGCGGGCCTCATCGCCCAGGCCCTGCACATGGGCGATGAAGTGCACAACCGCAACAGGGCGGCCACCTCCCTGCTGTACAGGGCCCTGGCACCCCACATCGTGGAGGTCGCCCCGTCGCGGCAAGAGGCCAGGGAGGTGCTGGACTTCATCAACGGAAACGATCATTTCTTTTTGAACCTCAGCATGCCTGCTGCCAAATGTTGCCTGGATGCGGCCCGGGATATCCCCGGCAGCAGCCTGGTGGTGGCCATGGCCCGCAACGGGACCGATTTCGGACTGCAGCTGTCGGGGACTGGCAATGCCTGGTTCAGCTGTCCCGCCCCCGTGCCGGACGCCCTTTTCTTCCCCGGCTTCAGCAAGGAGGACGCCAACCCCGACATCGGCGACAGCGCCATCACGGAGACCGTCGGACTGGGAGGATTCGCCATTGCAGCAGCCCCCGCCATCGTCCAGTTCGTGGGAGGCAAGGCAGGAGATGCCCTGCAATATACCCTGGACATGTACGAGATCAGCGCCGGAGAGCATAAGGTGTACCAGATCCCCCAGCTGGATTTCAGGGGGAGCCCCGTGGGCATCGACGTGCGCAAGGTGGTGGAGAAGAACATCACCCCCTTCATCGATACGGGGGTGGCCCATAAGAAGCCCGGGGTGGGACAGGTGGGTGCCGGGGTGCTCAGCGCCCCCATGGAGGTGTTCCAAAAAGCCTTCGAAGGGCTGGCGGAGCACCTTCCAGGCGATTGATGAGCGGCAGTCTCACGGGCTCCAAAGATATCAATGAGTCAGAAACTAAATAAACACTTTGTTAACACAAAAAGAGACAAGATGATGAATGCAGAAGAGTTATTCAAGATGATGGACAAGCTCAAGATCCACGATCTGACCCAGACCCTTAGCGTACACACCCCACCCTGGCCCAGCTATGTGCCGCTGCAGCTGCAGTACTTCAAGCGCATTGCCGGGGCGCACATGGGACAGGGTGCCAACGGCCAGATCATGACCACGAGCCACCATGTGGGGACCCACATCGACGGGGAGATCCACTTCCACTCCAGCGGCCGCTCCATCGGCGACACGCCCCTGGATTTCTGGTATGGCCCCGGCGTGGTGGTGGACATATCAGATGAAGTGGAGGACTACAGCCTTTACTCACCCGAGATGCTCATGAGCAAGGCGGACATCAAACAGGGCGACATCCTCATCATCAACACAGGTTACCACAGGTATGGCTGGGATCAGCCGGAGTCAGACGAGGTGCGCTACTTTGTCAAGCATCCCGGTCCCGATCCCGAATTCCACAAGTGGGCCCTGGACATGAAGATCAAATGGATCGGTGTGGACTGCGGCAGTGCAGACCATCCCATGAATACCATCATCCGCGACTGGCACCCCAAGCCCTTCCGGGAGGCGGAGGCCAAACTGAAAGAGAAGTACGGCAAGACGTGGGACGAGATGTTTCCACCGGAGGAGTACTACCAGGTGATGCACCTGAAGCTCTTTCCCGAGGGACTGGTACATGCCGAGAACGTGGGTGGCGACATCAACAAGGTGAGCAATAAGCGCGTGTGGATCGGGCTCTTCCCCCTCAAGGGGATCGAAATGGAATCCTCCCTGTGCCGGATGATCGCCATCGAGGGTTGATGCCCCTGGTCCCATTTTCCATGTCAAAGTCCGGTGGACGGCCAGTATTTCTGTCCCCACCGGCCAATTAAAACGAGAAACTATGGCGATCCCCTATGAGTTTCACTATGAGAAGCCCCTCACCCTGCAGGCAGCCCTTGAGCTCCTTGACAAACACGGGGAGAACTCCCGCCTGCTGGCCGGGGGCACCGACGTGGCCAATGAGATCAGGATGGGTTTCAGGGTGCCCGGACTCCTCATCGACATCAAGGGCCTGGAGGAGCTGAAGGCGATCCGGGTGACGGATGGCGCACTGCACATCGGCGCACTGGTGGGCTTCGATACCATCCGTGCTTCGAAGCCCATCCGTGACCACTGCCACATCCTTTATGAGGCCGCCGGACTGGTGGCCTCGCCGGGGGTGCGCAACCGGGCCACCATGGTGGGCAACATTTGCTCGGCCGTGGCTTGCATGGACAGCGCTGCCCCCCTGCTGGTGCACGATGCCCTGGTGCATTGCCGCAGCCTGGGGGGTGAGCGCGTGGTGCCCGTTGCCAAGTGGTTTGTGGACAACCGCAAAACCTGCATCGGGGGCAGGGAGTTGGTGACCCACGTGAGCATCCCCCTGCAGGAGGTCAAATGCGCCGGGGCCTACCAGAAGATGATGCGCTATACCGGCGAAGACCTGGCCGCCGCCAACGTGGGGGTGCTGCGCTTCGCCGACGGTCGCTGCCACGTGGCCTTCGGCTCGGTGGGTCCCATCCCCAAACGGTCGCCCAGGCTGGAGAAGCACTTCCTGGAACATGGCGTGAACCCCGAAAGCATTGTCCGCGCCCGGGAGATGCTGGAGAAGCTCATCAAGCCCATCAGTGACGTACGCGCCAGCAAGGAATACCGGATGCACATGGCCGGGGTGATGCTGGAACGTGCCCTCATCGCGGCCGGCGAACGCCTGAAGATGCCGCGCGTCATCGCCGGCAAGGAATAGGATAGCCACAGGTCAGCGGATGAAACCCCCATGACTGGCATTTTGATCTGCGCGGCGGCGCTTGCCGGGGATTGGAACAAAGAACTAAAAACGGTGAACAGATGAAAAAGATCTCCTTTACACTGAACGGTGAGCGTCGCCAGGTGCACGTCTCACCCAATGAGATCCTGCTGGAGGTGCTCCGCTACAAGATGGGTGTGAAGAGTCCCAAGAGCGGCTGCGACTCCGGCGACTGCGGTGCCTGCACCGTCATCCTCGACGGCAAGGCGGTGAGGAGCTGCCTGATCTTCGCCGTGGAGGTGGATGGACAGGAGATCCTCACCCTGGAAGGCCTTTCGGCCGACGGACTCAGCCCTTTGCAGCAGGCCCTGCTGGAGAAGAATGCCTTTCAGTGCGGCTATTGTGCCCCCGGGATGATCCTGTCGGCCCACGAACTGCTCAGCAACAAGCCCCATCCCACGGAAGGGGAGATCAAAGAAGCCATATCGGGCAACCTGTGCCGCTGCACGGGCTATCAGCCCATCATCGACGCCATCAAATCGCTCACCCAAAAGCGCTAAGCCATGGAGAAACTGCATGCCGTTGGTCAATCCGCCGTGCGGGTGGATGGAAAGGAAAAAGTGTCGGGTGCCGCCCTGTTCACCGACGACCTTGAGTTTGGTCCCGACCTGCTTTATGCCGAGATCGTGGAAGGGCCCCACGCCCACGCCATGATCACAAAAATCGACACCTCGGAGGCGGAGAAGGTGCCGGGAGTGCTCTGCGTGGTCACCGGCAGGGACTTCCCTTACAACTTTGGGCTGTATATGAAGGACCGCTTCATCTTCGCCCAGGACAGGGTCCGCTTCTTTGGTGAGCAGATCGCCGCTGTGGTGGCACGGAGTCCCGCGGCGGCCAAAAAGGCGGCCCGGCTGGTTCGTGTGAGCTATAAGCCGCTGCCCAAGATTCTTAACCCCCTGGATGCCATTGAAGGAGATGCCAGCCTGATCCATCCCGGGCTGAAGAGTTACGAGCATGTGCCCTGGTTTTTTCCGCAGCCTGACACGAACATCGCCCATCACAGGAAGATCCGCAAGGGGGATGTGGAGAAGGGCTTTGCTGAAGCCGACCATGTGCTGGACGACACCTATGAAGTGCCCCGCTATGCCCACTGTGCCATCGAATACCACGCTGCGGTGGCCAAATACGATCACTCGGGGCGCCTCACGGTGTGGGCCTCCTCGCAGTCGCCCCACACCCAGCGCAACCTTTTTGCCAATGCCTTGGCGCCCATGGGTATACGACATAATGACGTGCGGGTGATCGCACCCCACGTGGGTGGAGGCTTTGGATCCAAGGCAGGGGTCACCATGGAGATCCTCGCCGCCGCCATCGCCACCAGGGTCAAGGGCCATCCCGTGAAGGTGATGTGGAACAGGGAACGGGAGTTTTACAACACCTACCAGCGGCTGGGTGTGGTGGCTCGCCTCAGGCTGGGGGTTAAAAAGGATGGCCGCATCACCGCCTTGCATCATGAACTCTACTGGGATGCAGGTGCTTACGTGGAATATGGTGCCAATGTGGTGAATGCCGTCGGACTGTCAGCCATCGGGCCCTACCGCGTTGAGAATGCGTCCATCGACTCCTACTGCATATACACCAACCTGCCCCCTGGCGGGCCTTACCGTGGCTTTGGCTATTCGGAATTTCTCTTCGGACTGGAGTCACATATGGAGCGTATCGCACGGCACCTTGGCATCGACCCCGTGGAGATACGCCGCCGGAACGCCATAAAGGCCGGGGACCTTACAGCCTACGGCGCGAAGATGAACCCCAGCGGCCTGATGCAGGCCATCGACGCGGTGGCCAAAGAGATCAGGTGGGATGAGCCGGTCCTGCCCGGGAACGATGAGGAGGCGGTCGGGAAAGGATTTTCGTTGTTCTGGAAAGCCCCGGCCATGCCGCCCAACACCTCATCCAGCTGCTTTTTGAAGTTCAACGAAGACGCCAGCATCAACATCCTGGTGTCGGGGATGGACATCGGACAGGGTTTTCTGACGGTGATGGCACAGATCGCTTCCGAGGTGCTCACCGTGCCCCTGTCGAAGATCCGCACCGAGAATCCCGACACAGACCGCAACCCCTACGAGTGGCAGACCGTGGCCTCGCACGTCACCTGGGGCTGCGGCAATGCCGTGAAGCTGGCGGCCCAGGATGCCCGCAACCAGGTACTGGACCTGGTGTCGCGCACACAGAACCTGCCAAAGGACACCCTGTACCTGGCGGAGGGGTCGGTTCGCTGCGTGACCAAACCCTCTTTCCGGATGGCCCTGGAGGACTTTGTGATCCATGGCATCCAGATGCCCGACGGCACATTCCGCGGCGGTCCCATCATGGGGCGCGGCGTGTTCATGCCTGAGTATGCCACCACCAAGGCTGACCCGGAAACCAGCCAGGGGGGACACCCCAATGTGCATTACACCGTGGGCGCAGCGGCAGCCATTGTGGCCGTCGACAAGAAAACGGGGAAGGTGAAGGTACGGAAGATCGTGGAGGCGGTCGATTGCGGCAAGGCCATCAACCCCGACCTGGTGAGGGGACAGATCACCGGCGGCATCCTCCAGGGCATCTCAACGGTGCTCTACGAAGAGATGAAGTTCGATCACCGCGGCAAAATGCTTAACCCCAATTTTACCGATTACAAGATCCCCACCTCGCTGGACCTGCCCGATGAGGTGGTACCCATCATCATCGAGGTGGCAGAGCCCGACGGACCCTATGGTGCCCGCGGGATGGGAGAGCATACGATGATTCCGGTGGCCCCCATGATCGCCAATGCCATCGACGACGCCCTGGGCCTGCGCATCAAAACCATGCCCATCACCGCCGAAAAGATCTGCCTGGCCCTGCTGAAGAAAAACGAAGTTCGCTGAACCAATCCATAACCATGAAAAAACCACTGGAAGGGATTAGAATTCTGGACATGTCCCGCGTATTGGCCGGTCCGTTTTGCACCATGATCCTCAGTGACCTGGGGGCAGAGGTGATCAAGGTGGAGGTGCCTGGCGAAGGGGATGATGCCCGCTCCTTTGGCCCGTTCAAGGATGGCCAGAGCCTGTATTTTCTGAGCATCAACCGTGAAAAGAAGAGCATATCACTTAACCTGAAGACAGCCAGGGGGCTGGCCATCTTCAGGGACCTGGTGAAGCACTTCGATGTGCTGGTGGAGAACTTTCGTCCGGGCACCATGGAGAAGCTGGGACTGGGCTATGATGCACTCAAGGAGCTTCATCCCGGACTGATTTATGCCGCCTCCTCGGGCTACGGCCACACGGGCCCTTCGTCCACCAAGGCATCGTACGACATCCTGGCCCAGGCCATGGGGGGCATCATGAGCATTACCGGCTGGCCCGGCTCCCCACCCACCCGCGTGGGGATGTCGCTGGGTGACATCACGGCTTCCCTCTATGCCGCCATTGGCATCCTGGCGGCCCTGCAGCATCGTCACGGAACGGGACTCGGACAGAAAGTGGACGTGTCCATGCTGGACTGCCAGGTGTCCATCCTGGAGAACGCCATCACCCGCTACCAGGTGGATGGTGTGCCACCCGGCCCCATCGGTAACCGGCACCCCACTATCGCGCCCTTCCAGGCGTTCAAGGCCAGCGACCGCTACTTTGTGGTGGCCTGCGGCAACAACTCCCTGTGGCAGCGCCTGTGCCGGGCCATCGGGCGGCCTGACCTGCTGGCTGACCCCGCCTTTGCCACCAATGAGCTGCGAACCCGGAACCTGCCGGCACTGGTGGAGGAGCTGGACAAAAGCTTTTGCCGTAAGACGGCCGCCGAGTGGGTGTCCCTCATCGATGCCGCAGGCGTTCCCTGTGGCCCCATTAACCCCATCGACAAGGTGCTGGAGGAACCCCAGGTGCGCGCCCGGCAGATGGTGGTGGAGGTGGACGACAGGCAGGCGGGCAAGGTGCAGATCGCTGGCAACCCCATTAAGATGAGCCTGATGGAAGACCGCCTGTGGCGCGGACCCGCGCCCGCCGTGGGGGAGCACAACGTTGAGGTGTTGTCCACCCTGCTGGGTATGAGCCGCCAGGAAGTGGAGGCCCTGGGCCGCGAAGGGGTGAGTTGACGGGCGTCGGTGCCCCACAAAGCTGTCTTGCCAGGCAGGGCGGGGAGGGCCTCCCCGCGCGAAGCACGTAACCGGTAAAACCTGCTCCCATGTATGCAATGCATCTGCCTTTGGACCCCCTGCTCCGCCAGCTCAAAACGGGGGGCCTGCATCCCCGTTCGCTGATCCACCGGTTAAGCGACCGCATTGAGGCGGTGGACGGAACCATTCGCGCCTTTCTGCCGGAGCCCGGCAGGAGGGAGCGCTTGCTGGGGGAGCTGGCCTTGCTGGAGGAGCAGTATCCGGATCCCGCCTTACGTCCACCGCTGTTTGGCTTGCCGGTGGGGGTGAAGGACCTGTTCCGGGTGGAAGGATTCGCCACACGGGCGGGTTCCCGGCTGCCCGCCACACTCTTTGATGGTCCGCAGGCCAGGGCGGTGGGTCGCCTGAAGAAGGCCGGGGCGCTGGTCCTGGGCAAGACGGTGACCACCGAGTTCGCCTGGTTCCAGCCGGGACCCACGCGCAACCCTTACAACACGGAGCATACCCCGGGTGGCTCAAGCTCCGGATCGGCAGCAGCCGTGGCGGCAGGGATGTGTCCACTGAGCCTGGGCACCCAGACCATCGGATCCATCGGCCGCCCTGCCGCTTACTGCGGCGTCGCAGGCTTTAAGCCCACCCAGGGGAGAATGTCCTGCGAAGGAGTCATCCCCTTCTCGCCCCACGTGGATCAGCCTGGCTTTTTTACCGCCAGCCTGTCGGGTGTGGAGATGGTTAGCAGCATCCTGCTGGAGGACTGGCAGGGTGTGCCTGCTGACCTGCCTGCTCCCCGTGTGGGTGTTCCGGCGGGGACCTACCTGCTGCAGGCCGGTGAGGAGATGCGGCAGCTGTTTCACCTGCAGGTCAGGGGCCTGGAAAGGGCGGGGATGGAGGTGGTGGAGATCGATCTCTTTGGCGATATTGAACCCATCAATAGGGCCCACCGCAGGATCGTGGCGCACGACTTTTCCCGCGTCCACGCCTCCTGGTATGCGCAGCACGCACCGCTCTACGGCGAGCATTCGGTGGCCATGGTCGAAGAGGGCAGGCAGGTTGGACCTGCGGAGCTGGCAGCGGCACTGGATCTGCGGAAGGAGTGGATTCAACGCGTGGAAGATGTAAGCAGGGAGGAGGGGATAGACCTGTGGATTAGTCCCCCGGCACAAGGTACGGCACCCCGTGGCCTGGGATCCACCGGTAGTCCCCTGATGAACCTGCCCTGGACCTTCACGGGCATGCCCAGCCTGGTCCTTCCCGCCGGCAGCGCCCGCAATGGCCTGCCCATCGGACTGCAGGCCGTGGCGCTAAGGGGCGCCGATGAAGTCCTGCTGCACTGGGCCGCGCTGCTGTCTGAGAGGGTTCTTCGTATCACATGATCCCGGGTGTTCCCCGGGCTTGTCCCCGGACCCGGCCGGCGGGAGAAGGGGGCTGGTTTGGTGTCCCCGGCCAACGTGAGGGAGGAGGCCGGACAAACATCCCCTGCCGGCGAAAGAAAGGCCAAACAGGCAGCCCCTGCCGGCGAAGCGAGGGCCAAACAGACATCCCCGGCCATCACAACAGGGAAGGCCGGTTGGTGAATGCGAAACGTGAAAGGGTTTTTTAGGAGAAATGATTAAATTTACCACTTCAAAAAC
>SKNE01000110.1 GCA_007120675.1 Bacteroidales bacterium | reverse complement strand
CAAGCGGGAAGAAGCCAGGCGGAAGCCACCCAAGCAGATTGAGATTTCATAAGCTGCTGCATGCCGCTTAAGACAAAGCAACAGGCCGTCTCACCGGAGTGGGACGGCCTGTCTTTATTTTCGCCATTGGCTAATGGTTTTCAACCACTCGGACTAAGACTATGCTTTGCTTGCCAGCTTACATCAGTCTTTCCGTGTCCACCAGGATGAAAATGGAGCGGGCAGGCAGCTCAGCCAGGCCTTCATGGACATGATCAAATCCGGGCGTGTCAACCCCTTTTTCGTTGATGCCGTATTTTGTGGCCACGGCCCGCCACTGGCCATCGGGCAGTCCGGTGGGCTGGCGGTGCGGGCTGGCATTGTAAAATACCAGGATGTTTTTCCAGCTGTCGCCGTTGGCGTGCTCTCCCAGTTTGAATCCCACCACCAGGTCGTTGTCGTGGTGGAGAAACTCCAGGTGCTGCTGTATCATCTCCGTGCTGGGCATTCTGAAGGCAGGGTGATTTCTTCTCAGGTGGATCAGATCGCGGTAGAAGGCAAAGACCTCGTAGTACTCCGCTTTGTTGTTCCATACCAATTGGTTGATGGAGTCGGGGAGGTTATAGCTGTTGTGTTCACCGAACTTAGTCCTTACGATCTCTTCGCCGGCGTGAAGGAAGGCCACTCCCTGGGAGGTGAGCACGATGGCGTTGGCCAGTTTCTGTATGGCCAGCTTTTCTTCTTTGCTGCAGTCGTGGCAGGTGTATACGATTTTGTCCCAGAGGCATGGATTGTCGTGGCATGTCACGTAGGTAATGGTTTTCAGGGGCTCGTCCGCATAGGGCGCATCGGAGTAATTCACTCGCTGATAGTCGATCTGCGGGTGTTCGGTGGAGGCCACCACCCCAAACTTAATGCTTTCCTTCAGGCTGTGGGCTCCCACCATGAAGCCGGGATCATCGTTGTGCATCCAGTGGCCGCGGATGCCATCGCGGATGTCGTCGCTGAATACGGCGATGCGGTCCAGCTTCCGGGCATGGGCCTTTAGCGCACGGTCTTCGTAGGGCAGGGGAGTATCTCCGGCTGTCCACCCCTCACCGTAAAGGAAAATATCCGGGTTCACCTTATCCAGCTCACGGCGGATGATGTTCATGGTTTCGATATCGTGCAATCCCATGAGGTCAAAGCGGAAGCCATCGATGCGGTACTCTTCGGCCCAGTACTTCAGTGACTCGATCATGAACTGCCTCATCATGGGGCGTTCTGAGGCGGTCTCGTTACCGCAGGCGGCGCCGTCTGAGTAGGTCCCGTCGGGATTCAGGCGGAAGAAATAGCCCGGCGACAATTGCTCGAAGGGCGAGCCTGCTGCATCGTACATATGGTTGTAAACCACGTCCATGATGACGCGGATGCCATTTCTGTGCAGCGCCTGTACCATCTTTTTGAACTCGCGTATGCGCACATTGCCATCATAGGGGTCGGTGGAGTAGGATCCCTGGGGTGCGTTATAATTCTTTGGATCGTAACCCCAGTTAAACTGGGGCTCGTCCAGGCGGGTCTCGTCGATGGTGTAAAAGTCGTATACCGGCAACAGGTGCACATGGGTGATGCCCAATTCCTTCAGGTGATCGATGCCGGTGGGGAAGCCTTCAGGACTGCGGGTGCCTTCTTGGGTAAATGCCAGGTACTGTCCCGGGTAGGAGGATCCCGAACTGGGGTGGATGGAAAAGTCGCGCACATGGATTTCCCAAATGATGATATCCGCATGGCTTTCAAGCGGGGGCCTTATGTCTTCTTCCCACCCCTCGGGGTTGGTGGACGGTAGGTCCACGATCATGCCGCGGTTTCCGTTAACGCCCACGGCACGCGCCTGGGGGTCTGGCACCTCCAGGCTCCACTCTCCGTCAATTTTGGCCTGGAAGGTGTAATAATGGTTTTTCCAGTCGCCTTCCAGTTCCAGTACCCAGGTTCCTTTCACGTCGCGGTCCATTGGCAGGCTTTCCAGCCGCTGACCCTCGTGACCCTGGTTATAGAGGTGAAACAGCACCTCTTCGGCGGGTGGTGACCAGATGCGGAGGGTGGTTTTGTCCGGACCGTAAAACACACCCAGGTCTTTACCTTCATATACCGGATAATCTTTCCATTTCTCGTGCGGGGGTCTTTCCATATGACAAGCTGTTAGAATAAACAATAGTGTGAGAATAATCGTTGTCGTGCTTTTGTGGCGCAAACGGGTTGTTTTCATGGCCTCTGCATGTTTTGTGAGAATGGCAAAGATAATCAGCTTTGGTTTGTCGGGTGAATTTATTCTGTGCTTTCGCGGAAAAAACAGGCGTAGTTCATCACATAGGTATAACCTGTAGGGTAGGCAGGGTGCCGGTCTTTGGCCACACCTACGTATTGAAATCCGGGGTTGAGCAATATTTTTCTGTGGCTTCGATCGAACACCTGGTCGTCGATCAGCAGGTAGAGCACAGCATCATGGGGGGAGAAGTTGCCATAGGCTATGTTTTCTGCGATGCGCACATCCCATTCCCCGTGGCGTTCAATACGTGCGCGCAGTCCGCCCTGTCCCCCGTGTCCCCTGATGCCCAAATCACACAGGTACTGAACATGGCTTTTTGCTGCTTTGGACAGGCCCCTCGATGGGTAAAGGAGGTTCAGCGGTCTGCTCCGCATCAGGTCCCGGAATAACTCTTCGGCGGGAGCTGCCCCCTCACGGGTCAGCATAATGGTGGGAAGTCCGGGGTAATGAAACTCCTTGCCCTGGAAATAGGTGATATACTCAGCCACGTAGAGCCTGGCATATTTGCGGGGGTTTGAGCGGACCAGGTTATGGGCCAGGATGATGCTTTTCTCATCATCGTCCAGGTAGTCAGCTGAGGCTGCAGTGTTCAGGCTGTCCACCGGCCATCCGTCGGCCAGCAGGCGCAGCACATATTCTTCATGGCTGAGTCCGGGGTCAGCCACCCTGCTGGTACTGATGGTGGTCAGATCCGCCCTGGGGAAGAGGTAAGTCCTGCAGGAAAAAAACAGGAATATGAGCAGGATGAAGACTGTGTATGACAGGATCTTACCTGTTGGCACGGGGAGATAGAAGTTCATGTTTACCACGTCATCGGGGCTGTCCGGGAGGTATGTATTTAGCCGGTCAGCTGAGAAAAAATGAAGGTGCACCTTTTGTTAATCGTATGGCGGATAGGACAGAATGATGCGCCATTGGGCATCATAGAGCTCCATGGTGTTCCATATGGCCATTTTGACCGTACGTTCACCGGAGTACTGATCGATATGGATATAGTCTCCCTGTCCCGCGGCCTTTTCGCTGATCAGGTTGCCCAGTTCCAGCAGGGTTTGCTGTTCACTGGCCCGGTAATCGGTGAAAAGCATCCGGCCCGTCCCGCCAATGGCCTTGTCGAAGATGATGCGACCGTCGGGCTCCATGATCCAGGGGTCATATATGGTCTCCATGATGTAGGGGGTCACCAGCTCTTCCACCATGACATCCGGCCGCAGGATCATGCTGACCGCACCTATCAGGACACCCTGATCGTCAAGGATGGGATTGAGCAGGTCCACTGCATCAAATCCATCCTGCGCGATGAATGAACTGCTAAGCAGGGGCAATTTGCGGGATTGCATGGT
>SKNE01000235.1 GCA_007120675.1 Bacteroidales bacterium | reverse complement strand
TCACCGGCCAGCGGGGTCCAGCTTTGCTGGTCATTGGTGGAGTACATGAACTGCACGTAATCCCAGTTTGTCTCAATGGCGAAGCGGGTATGGAATTCGATCCAGGCCAGGCTCACTTCGCTGAAGTCGAAGCCCTGGTCCAGGACGATGGTATTGTAGGCATTGTTGGGGTAGTCGCTTCCCGGGCTGTCGGCGATGGATGATGGGGCGGAGTGGTAGTGTTGGGTGCAGATGCCCCAGCTGTCGGTGTCCCAGTTGTCCAGGTTCTCGCCGGGATCGAAAAAGACCAGTTCGGGCTGACCGTAGTATTTGGTGATGGTGTCGTTCCATGCGAAATCTCCGTTGTCCAGCGAGAGCACAAAGCGGATCTCGTCGCCCGTGTTCAGGTAGGGATGCAGTTCAAGGCCGATGGAGGCGGTGTCGCTTTCCAGGACCTCCATGGCGTGGAAGGTCACGGGTTCGCCGGCATCAATGATGCCTGAGCTGAGCGGGATCACCGACACGGTGAAGGTGGCCGGGCTGTTCTGGCCCAGGTTGTGGATGCTGAAATGGATCTCCGCATCATCCTCAGCCAGGTAATCGCTGCCCAGGTCTGTCACTTCAGCATATGCCAGGGCCAGTCGCGCCAGTCCCAGGTTCATGTGTGTGTGTCCCGCACATATCTCTTCGATGCGGTGTATGGCCGGCCAGAAGCCGTCGCTGGGCTTGCCCGCCTCCGGGGTAAAGGCAAAGACCTTGTCCTTTGTGTCCTGTTCGCCGTAAAACCAGTCGTCTGACACTCCGTTCGCAAAGTAGTTCAGGGTTTCATAGCAGGTGCCGTACACATAGCCGTTCTCCCTTGTCATGTAGGCGGCATAGGCGGTGAATATCTCACCATCTTCGGTTTGTAGTCCATTGTAACCCCAGGGGTAGATCAGCAGGTCGCTGAAGGTATGGTTATTGAGTGCCAGGATGAAGTCGTAGGTTTCGGCCAGCTCTTTCTGGAGCTGGGTCTCGGGCTCAGAGAAGGGCGCCGTTCCCCTGTAAGTCTGGGCAGTGGGGTTGGGGCTGGAGCCCGTATTGTCATGGCCCCACATATAACCGAAGTTTCGGTTCAGGTCCACCCCGATGCTGCCGCCGGGATTGATGCGCATGTTTTTCCGGTGCATGGAACCCCCATTGGGGTGTGTGGTTTCGCAGTAGACGTATCCGTCGGGATTGACCACGGGAACGAAGTACATCTCCATGTTGTCAATGAGGTACTGGATCTCGGGGTTACTCTCATAATTTTCCAGAAGGTACCACATCTGAAAGAGCATTTGCTGGAGGGAGGCGGGCTCCCGTGCGTGGGTCAGGGCCGTATACAGCACCTTGGGTTTATCCTGCTCCACGTCGGGATTGCCGGAGATGCGCACCCAGTGCACCGGCCGTCCCTCGATGGTATTGGTGGTACCGATGGGTGCCCTTTCCGAGATCAGGCCCGGAAAAAGGGCCCTCATGTCGTCCAGCTCATCCATGGCCTCGCTGTAGGTATGAAAGCCGCCCATGGAACCCAGGCTGAAGTTCTCCGGGGTGGGGTAGGGCGTACCGTTGTCCCTCGTACCCATGGTCCTGTTCAGCTCATGGCGGTCGATGCCAAGGTTCCTCTGCAGGTAATAACTGCTCATGTCTTCTATGAGCACTTCAAAGGTGAAGCCCGCACGGGTGATGGACTCCAGCTCTGTCTCGGAGAATTCGGCCATGAGTGAGACCCCCGGACGAAATTCTGCGATGTCCATGGCTACCCCCAGGGCCGCCAGGTCTTGTATGTCTTTGCCATCCATGTTGACCCGGACACGGTGGTAACGTTCCGTGTCGGAAGCATGGAGGGGTAGCGTAAGCAGGGAAATGCAAAAGAAAGCAAGGGCAATGATGGATTTGAAAGTCATGGGAAGAAGGATTGATTTGGTGAAACGAGAGGACAAATATAATATTTTTTTTAATTGTGAGAATAAAATAATTAAATAATAAATAAGTTAGATGAAAAATAAATTAATTAATTTAAATTACGATAATGTCTTCCGGCCCCTGCTGTTTGAACACTGTTCGTCTTCCGATTGTTTATATATGTAAATTGGTTTTGATACACATACAACACAAATTGTACCTGACCCATGAAAAACATCCTGATAATAGGGGCAAGCTCCGGAATTGGCCTTGAATTGGCAAAGACCCTTTCGGACAACCACCAGGTGTATGCTTACAGCCGTCAGAGGGGTGAGTTGCCTGTGCACGCAAATATTCGCTGGGAAGCCCTAGACGTAGAGGGAGAGATCACTTTTCCCGGTTTGCCGGACCAGGTGCACGGACTGGTATACTGTCCGGGAACCATTAACCTGAAACCTGTTCGGGGACTTAAGGCTGAAGACGTGCGGCGTGATTTTGAGGTCAACGCACTGGGTGTCCTGCGTGTGCTGCAGGCCGTTTTCAAGCCATTAAAGTCCGCTCCCTCGGCTTCTGTGGTGCTTTTCAGTACGGTGGCCGTTCAGCAGGGCATGCCTTATCACGCTTCGGTGGCCATGGCCAAAGGTGCGGTGGAGGGCCTTGGACGCAGTCTTGCAGCTGAGCTGGCACCCACTGTTCGCGTTAACGTCATTGCTCCCTCCCTGACGGACACCCCCCTGGCCAGTCGATTGCTCTCCACCGGCGAGCGGCGTGAAGCCTCTGCCTCCCGTCACCCCCTGAAGCGTTTGGGAGAAGCACGCGACATGGCCTCACTGGCCGGATTTCTTCTCAGCGATGAGGCCTCCTGGATCACCGGGCAGGTGATCGGGGTGGACGGTGGCCTGTCATCCATCAAAACATAATTTGCATGAAAAACACTTTGCTTCTCTTGATCGGCATTTTCGTTGTAATCATCAGCGCACAGCAGTTCAGAAGTCATTCACAGGAAACCAATTTACCAGATATGCGAGTGAACACACAGGATAACGACCCGGGCACTTACCGGGTAGAGCGGTCCGGCGAAGAGTGGAAAGACCTGCTTCAGCCCATGCAGTATTACATATTGCGCGAGGCAGGTACCGAACGGCCGTTTACGGGCGAGTATCATGATCAGCAGGAGGTGGGTCTCTATTTTTCGGCGGCCACCGGACAACCCTTGTTTGTTTCCGACACCAAGTTCGACAGCGGCTGTGGCTGGCCCAGCTTTTTTGAACCCATCACCCCCGGAGCGGTCTACTACCGCACCGACAAATCCCACGGCATGATACGCACCGAGGTGATCGATGCCTCCAGCGGTTCGCACCTGGGTCACGTCTTCAACGATGGGCCTCCCCCCACCGGACTGCGCTACTGCATGAACAGCGCCGCCCTGGTATTCGTGGCAAAGGATGCGGAGTTCCCCCCATTGGTGCGGGAATACATGGATCAGCTCGCCACGGAAGAAGAGAAAAAGGCGGTGAGTCAGTTCATGCGATGAGGCAGGTAAGACCTTTTTGGCTGGTCGGATAAGGGCAACCTCATATTCATTGCAGCCTGCATCCCGCAGATTGCGCTTAATTTTCTATCCCTTCCGGCTAATGAGTCGAAGCCTTTCCTTGTCCAGGATCTCCATTTCATTTCCCTCCAGGGTGATGACCCTGTCATCCTTGAATTTCTTCAATACCCTGATCACACTTTCCTTGGTGATTCCCGACAGGTCGGCCAGAT
>SKNE01000230.1 GCA_007120675.1 Bacteroidales bacterium | reverse complement strand
CTTGTCGGTGCATTGAGCAGAAAGTATCACCGCCACAAGCAACTGGTAAGGATCATGGTATTGCAGCTCTGTTTCTGCAATGGGATGGTTGGTGGAAAAATAGTCCAGCACAAAGTCAAATCGCTCCTTTTTTCTCATGGTCTATTCAATAAACAGTTGTACCCTGACGCCTTGCCGCCGGGACCTGCCAGCGGGGCGGCCTGGACTTGCCAGGGGCACCGCCGTGATCTGCCAGTGGCGCCGCCGTGATCTGCCAGTGGCACCGCCGGGATCTGCCAGGGGCAAAGATACAACCTTATGGCATTACGCTTTGTTTTCCCCGGCTTGCAGGGACGGTCATAAAGGCTTACTTTTGCCAGCGTGATGTAAGATGAAACAAAACGAGGAGATTGAATTATGGACACCATTCAGACCCTGTTGACGCATAAAACCATACGCAACTACAAGGGGGATCCCATCGACCAATCTGTGCTGGATGAGATACTGGCCGCTGGCTTCAGGGCATCCACCACGGGAAACATGCAGGTCTATTCCGTCATTATCACCAAAGACGAAGAGAAGAGGAAGGAGCTATGCAAGATCCATTTTAACCAGAAGATGGTGGAGCAGGCCCCGGTCTTGCTCACCTTTTGCGCTGATTTTAACCGCTTCAACAAGTGGTGCCGTCAGCGGGATGCGGACCCTGGCTACGACAACTTCTTATCCTTCTTTACAGCGGCCATCGATGCCCTCCTGGTGGCACAGAATGTGGCGGTGGCGGCAGAGGCCCACAAGCTGGGGATTTGCTACCTGGGCACCACCACATACCAGGCGGATAAGCTCATCGACTTTTTTGATCTGCCCGCGGGCGTGGTGCCGGTGACCACACTGGTCGTGGGGTATCCTGACGAGGACCCGGAGCAGGCAGACAGGTTGCCCCCTGAAGCGGTGATTCACCACGAGGTTTATGGGGACTACAGTGAAGAAGCCATTGACCGCCTGTATCACGAGAAGGAAAACCTCCCGTCGACCGCCCGGCTGATAGAGGAAAACCAGCTGGACAACCTGGCCCAGATCTTTGCCTTCAAGCGTTACACCAGGAAAGACAATCTGCACTTCAGCAAGGTCTTGCTGGATGTGCTGCAAGACCAGGGCTTCATGAATCACGGGGATTGATCCGGGAACAGCCTGTGCGCACTACCTTGTCAGGGAAACTGTATCCCGGGGTAATTGCCTATCACCGGCTTGGGGATGGCTGCGTTATACTGCTGGTTGATGGCCTGGATAAAATAGCCGGCAGTGATGGCACTGCCCCTGGCCGATAAGTGCACCCCGTCCAGTGAGAAAACACCCCCGGTGACGAATTCGGTAGAGAAACCGATGGCGTCGTAATAGATGCCCGGTTCTGCATTACGCAAAACGCTGTTGATATCCGCCACGGCCAGTCCTGCTTCGAAGCCCACATCCTGGATTATGTCATTATAGCTTTTTACGGCCTGGGTGACCTGGTCGATCTCTGCCTGGCTCAGGTAATATTCCATGGGCAGTGGCACCTGGCTGCCCCAGAACTGGTTGCTGATGCCATCTAGGGCGGTCAGCACCACCAGTTCACCTGCTTCCATTTGCCGGAGACCGGCGGGATGGTCGGTGTCGGCCACCACCAGGGGGTTCGGTCCCACCGAAAACTCAATGTGTGGGGCGGCCGCATAGGCTGCATTCAGGAGCGCCACCAGGTCGGGATCTGTCAGCACAAGTGCATTATAGGGCACCGTTGTAAAGAATGGGATGGTGGTGATGTCCACGATATTGCCAAGTACACCTTTGGCCCCCCCGCTGGTAAGGGTAGATACAAGGATTTGCAGGTACTCCTGGAACATGGTAGGGGGAGTGATACCACCTCCCTGTCCGCCGTTCATGGCAAAGCCAAGTATCTCATTGTTGCCTGCCCAGAGTGAAAAGAAGGTGGGTGAGAGCATCATGGCATCACCCAGCACACTGCTGCTGGCAGGATCCGAGGCGAAGCGGCCGTAATAAGGGTTGAGTGTGCCATAGCCCTCAAAGAGGAGGTGCGCGGCGGTGGCGCCGGGCACACCCAGGTTGTGGAAAGGACCCTCTTCCTGGAAGATATTCACAAAGTTACCGGCATCGGGTGTGCCAGGCATGGGCATGGGAAAGGGTGAGCCATCCTCCAGCGTACCCAGGATTAAGCGGCTCCCAAAACCCAGCTCATCTTTCATCAGGGGTTGTTTGAAGGAACTGAGTCCAACGTGCATGAACTGGCTGGCCATGATGTTCGCCAGCGATTGCTCCTGGCCGCTTCTGAAGAGTTCGCCGTCGCGGAAGCCGGCAGTGAGGGAGTTACCTATGGCCACATAGGTGGTAAAGTCGATGTCGCCGGCATGGGGACTAAACTCGTCTATGCTTGACTCACAGGATGAGCATAGCAAGGCAAGGGCGAAAATGACTGGGAGGATGTTTCTTTTTTTATACATAGATTTCTTTTTTAGTAGTTTACAAACTGATGCTTAATCCAAGGCCCGGGATAAAAACCCTTGATGCATAGCTTCCCCCGAAGTTTTCCGGTGTAAAGCTGACCTCTTGCTCCAGTCCAATGATGTAAAGCAGGCTGAAGTCAATGCTGATCATCTCGCTTGGAAGAAAAGAGAACCCGGTGGTGAAGGCCAGGTTGTCCAGGCTGGGTGTTTCGGGAGAGAAGTACTCATCGTTCACCGGTGAGGGGTCAAAATAGCCTCCGGCCCTGACATACAATGACTCGTTGATCTTATATTGGCCACCCAGGCGAACAATGAGGCTGTTGCTGTATTCCCTCGGACTATTGCTGTCGCTAAGGGCTGGGGTGTTGATGTCGAAATCGAAGTCCAGCGACTCGTAAACGTCCCAGAAAACATAGTGCAGGGCCATGCCTAGCATCAGCTCCGGGGTGAACTGGTAGGACAGTCCGAAGTCCAGGTTCGCCGGCAGTGGCAATGTAACCGCTGCCCTGTTTTGGGGTGGGAAGAGGGACTCCAGCGACAAGGGTACGGAGAACCTGGCGCGGGCATCATCAACCTCCATGTCGATTCTTGACCGGTAGCTCAGCCCGATATTGAGTCCGCCGGAACCGGCATACAGCACCCCGGCGTTGAAACCGAAGTTGCCGGTGTCTCCCTTGATATTCACACTGCCCTCGTGACGGTCATCCTCCAGGGGCAAGGCACGGTTCATGTCCACCGCCCCGAAAGCGTAAACCAGTCCGGCACCCACCGACAGGTATTCAGTGAGCTGGTAGGATACCGTTGGCTGGACCGTGATGGCGCGCAGGGATATGTCCTGGATCAGGAAGCGGCCTGCCCAGCCATCTTCCCAGGCCAGGCTGTTACCGTAGGGGGTATTGACGGCCAGGCCCGCTGCCAGCCGGTCCGTTATCCTGGCTGCTGCGTAAAAATAGAAGGGGGTGCCGATGGGGTTATCGGTTGCGGCCTGGTAGACAGATGGATGCTCCATCTGGAAAGTCGTATGGCCAAAAATGCCACTCATACCCGCCTGGATGGAAATCCGGTCTTCCATCATGGCCAGGGCACCTGGGTTGTAAAAAGATGCACTGGCATCCAGGTTCAGGGATGTCCCAATCAGTCCCATCCCGATCTGTTTATGCCCGTGCAGGCTAACCTCATAGCCACCTGCCATTGATGCGCCCTG
>SKNE01000133.1 GCA_007120675.1 Bacteroidales bacterium | reverse complement strand
GTCCGTCGTCGCTGACGAGGATGTAGATCCCGGGCGACAGCGGAGGCAAAACGACCGAGGTGGTGTTTTCCTGCCTGTGAACCCGCCTGCCAAACAGATCATACAGGCTGACGCTGTAGGGCGCCAGGAAATATATGATTCCGTCGCTCACGGGATTTGGATAGAGAAAGAGCTCGTCCCTATGAATGTGTTCCGGTGGGGGTATGCCGTGGATGGCAATATTGTCAAAACGGTTATTCCCTGAGCTGTTGGCTGCTTCCGGTCCCAAAAACAGTATCCTGAACATCAGCTCATCGTTGTCGTCCAGCTCGCTGATGGAGCGCAGGTCAACCTGCCTTACCTGGTAGTCGGTGGTGATCCTGAATGGGGAGTCTGCGTCATGCCAGCCATGGCCCCCGTCAGGAGAGTACTGCAGCACCTGCCAGCGGGCCCCGTTGTTGGTCCGGTGCACGGCGAAAGAGAAGCGAATGTGGTCAAAGCCACTGGTGGGGGCAACAAAACGGAGCTCCCTGTTGGCTGAGGGGTTTCGCACGCGCAGGCCATAACCGCCGGGCACATCTGACCAGTTGTTCACCGGTGTGCCCTCCACGCGATCCATGTAGGCCGGACCCGAGCCGTGATAATACAGGTGGCCCGGCTGCTGAGTTGCGCTGTAGTCCGCATAAACGGTATCGCCGGGGTTCTCCTTAAGGTCGTTGAAGTGCCAGTAATGGATCAGGTGTTCACCAAAGACGCTGATCTGATAGGTGGCGCTGGCATGGGCCTGTCGCGCATCCTTCACCTCCACCTCAAAGGTCCAGCTGCCTTCCTTTTGGGGGGTGCCGGTAATAATTCCGTTACCCGTCAGGACCAGGCCTTCCGGCAATCGCCCCCCTGTCAGGCTATACTGGTAAGGACCCTGGCCGTGCCTCGCCTCAATGAGGGCCTTGTAAGACATATTCATAGATGCTGGCGGCAGGTTTTCCCCCGGCAGATCCAGCGCCGAAACCTTCAGTACCATGTTATCAAAACGGGTATTTCCCGCCACCTGTCCGGCTCCTTCACCCATGAAGCTGATCTTCAGCAGCAGGTCCGGATTGTCCGCGGTCCCCTCCCACGCACTGAGGTCAAAGGACTGGAGCTGATAGTCCATGGTGACAGGCAGTCCTGACTCGATCAGCTGCCAGCTGTCCCCGTTGTCCGATGAAAAGTACAGCGCATGCTCATGGGGTCCGTGGCTGGTGCGTTGCACGGCGTAGGAAAAGGACAGGTCGCCAAAACCCTGCGATGGGGCCCTGATGACCAAATCGCGCGTATCCGACGGATTCCTCACCCGCAAGGCATAGCCTGCCTGGGCACCCATATGCGCATTCAGGCTGGTACCGGGCAGCACCCTGTCCATGAAGCCCGGCCCCTCACCGGGATAAGTGATCAGGGCATCCTCCGGGAAAAGGCTGTAGTCAGCATTCACCGATTCAAGGAAGTCTTCATCCGGCAGGTAATTGAAGTGCCAGTAGTGGATCACCCCATCCCAGAAATGGGCCCGGAGGACGGTATCCTGCACCAGGTCGATGGTTGTGCGGGCGGGGGTGCCGGGGGGCAGACCCTCCCAGTGGCTAAAGATCATGCCCGGTCCGGGGATGGCCTCTACCTGGATGGGCACCCCGTGGAAATAGTTGCCTGTCCAGTTGCCCGGGTCATCAACGCCCGGGAGTCCATCGGCGATGTGCAGGCTGTTAATCCGTATGTGGCCCTGCTGGGGATTGGTCCTCAGGGTCACAAAGCTGGTATCGGGGAGGCCAAACAGGTCCATGGCCTCCATGCGTTGCCTCACCGGCCGCCCCTGCAGGAAATTTTGCATGTGGCTGACATTGTGAATGGGGTTCACCAGCCACCGGTCCTGGTCGGCAAGGGCTTCGCCGGCGACGGCCTGCAAACGCTGATCCAGGATGTCCAGTGCCCGCGCGGGCAAAAAGTGTGCGTTCATCAGGTCGGCCAGCCGGTTGATGAAAAGATGCTTGAATTCATCGTTTTCAGCCAGGCCAAGGATCATGGCCGAGGGATCATTGCCGGGATCAAACACATCGGTGAGCAGGTCGTAGTTGTAATCGGAGAAGCCATTGTCGAAGTCCCATACCATCACCCGCCACTTACCGTCCTGGAAAGGCTTGTGGGATGTCTCCCGCGCCCGCCAAAAGCGAAAGTGCTTGGCCCCCACATTGTCTCGTCCGCCCCAGTCGCTGTTGGCCAGGTAAATGAACAGGAGGTAATAGTCGATATAGCTGTCGATGCACAGCTGCTCCCTTGCCTTCTGGTAGAAGATGTCGTTGGACATGTCCTTGTCCACTATGAGCCGGAAAAGCTGGTTGAACAGTTCCAGGTCTTCCACCTCTCCCTCTTCAAGCTGTGAGCTCCCCGTGATGGCGTGGGGCGAGTCGATGATGATCACGTTGTCCGGATCAATGTCGTATTCGTAGGCGATGTGATAGCGATCCTGCCGATCACGAAAGTTGAGGATTCCCCAATACACCCCGTTGACAAAGAATACGGCCGGTGAGGCCCGCTGCACCCCCACGTGGGTCCCCCACATCAGATCCTGCGATACCACATCACGGATCATCCGGTTGCCGTTACCGCCGGCGCGGAAGAGCAGGCGTTTGAACACACCTGACTCATGTCCGTCCAAAGGCCTTCCGTAACCTGGAAAGAACACGTGCTCTATCTCATTGTTTGTGTCGTAGACATTGCGGGCGTATACGCGAAAGGACTTCTTATGATTGGAACGGCTCCAGCCGCCGTGAATGCGGGCTCCCAGGTTTTGACGCAGCAGCGGATGGCCCTGGGGGGTGAAGAGCTCCAGGTGCAGGCGCCGCTCCCAGTCATTCCCCCGGTAACCCCAGTTGGCGGGAGCCGCCGGCCATAATTCCTCCGACGGATTGTCTGCTCGCCAGTCGTCAAAAGCCTTACCCGCCACATGGATGCCCCTGTAATAATCAAACAGGGAGGTGTCGGGCAGGGTAAGCGACACCACAGGCAGGTCAAAGCGCCCAAGGATCTCTTCTCCCACAATGTAGGTGTGCGTGAACACCTCGCTGGGAAGGTATCCCTCCCTGTAGGCCCGGGCGCGCACCACCATGCCCTGCATGGGGTGGACCTGCAGGTTCAGCGGGTGCCTCGTGTAGGAGGTATTGATCTGGTGGATCCCGTCACTGCCTGACTGGTCTTCAACAGGGATGGGTTCGTGATACACATGGGTCTGGAAATGACCGTCAAGGAAGGGGCCCACAGGGTCGCCAGGATGCATGGGGTACTGATTCTTATACTGGAAGCTGCTGCCCGATACATTGGCTGAATCAGGCTCCGAACCATCCAGGGTATAATAGATGACAGCCTCTGCATCCGCCGACAGGCTCAACGAAAAAGGCTGTCCGTAAAAGCCCCCGGGGTGCGAAAAAGCGGGAGGCGCCTGGATGCCCTGCCACGGGGTGCTCATATTGGGCGCCCCGGGGGTTGGCTCATCAAAAAAATACCAGCCGGTGAGGTCGTGGGGTAAGCGCCCTATGGAAATGTCGGTGGGGATATTGGTTGGCTCCAGCATATCCAGCAGGGTGCCGTCCGGGGCACTGAGCAGCACCTCTTCACCGGCAGAACTGATGGAGAAGATGGTATGCAAGGGGGCGCCCGCCTGGGTCCTGTTCTTGCCCGACGCCCAAACGAGCATGGTCTCACCAGCCCCGATCACCACATCGGGAAAGATGAAGCGGAAAGGGTCACCCACATCGTCCGACAGGCCATAGCCCGCCAGATTCAGCGCTTCATCTCCGGCATTGAGCAGCTCTATCCAGTCCTCATGGTCACCATCCTCATCAGCCAGGGTGGCGGCGTTGGAGGCCATCACTTCGTTGATCAGCAAATCCTGCGCCTGTGCGGTGGCTCCATAACAGCACAAAAGAACAAGCAGGAGACAGCACGTAAGGATGCCATGAAAGGCGCCCAATGCGCGGTGCCAAAGGAGTTGCGGGGAGCGTTGCACGGGGGGCCGCACCGGGGGTGATACGGGGGGTCGAAAGCTGAGTGGCCCGGGGAGTTTCCTGCCGGTGTGTACGGGGGATTGCACAGGAGTTTGCACGGGGAATTGCCCGCGGAATTGTCCGCCGAATCGCCCGGGGAGTTGTCCGCAGAGTTGTCCGCTATCGTGTATAAGATCTGGGTCACTCATCATGCACTGCTTCGCCTAAAATTACCTGATGACCTGTAGCTTCCTTGCCAGGCGTCCCTTGCTGGTGCGGATCTCCACGATGTAAAAGCCATTGCGCAGAACGGAAGTATCCAGGGTATAAGAGATGGTATTGAGTCCCCCATGGTCCAGGAAGAGCCGGCCGCCTGTTCCCAGGATACGAATGCGCTCTATCTGAACATCTTTGGTGGCAACATGCAGCCTGTCGTTGGCCGGGTTGGGATACAGGAGTACCCCTTCATCGTCCTGTTCAATCATCTCATCCTTCAGCACAAAGCTGACGTGGAGGTGATGATCGGTCGCAATCCCTTCAAAGGTGAACTGCCACAAGCCTTCATCCACCTGGTGCAACTCATCGGTCCTCTCCTGCCCGTCCACATAAAGCGCCCTGACCCGGTGGTTGGGCAACGGGGTGATCATAAATGGGACATCCCCCCCGTGATGAACGGCTACCCTGCCCGACGGGAATATGCTTCCGTTGCTGCCCGCCACGGCATGGATGGTATGCGCTTCAAGGGATACGCCATCCAGGCTGATGTTATTGAAGCTGACCCGGTCGCCCATGTCTGCCTCCATGTCTGCCCCGTCAAAACGGACGCGCACCCTGAAATGGGGGTTGTTGCCCGCGCGGGGGACAGGGCTGAAGTCCACTTCGTACAACTGGTAGGCCTGGTGCAGTGACAGCTCGCTCTCTGCCATCCCCTCGGTGGTCCACTGATCTTGCCCATCCTGCCACTGGTAGTCCACCAGCAGCTTTCCGGCTGCCCCTTCGTCCCTGGCGGCAAAGCGCAGGACGATGTCGGTGAAGCCTGATGTGGGCAGGTGCCATACCATGGTATTCTCCCTGTTGCCGTCGCGGAATGGCTGACGCACCTGTAGGCCACGCATATTGGCCTGGCTGTAGGGGATGCCATCATTTCCCTCGGGACGGTAATTGATGATGGCAGGCTGATTGCGCCGCTCCATGGATGCCTTCCTCCACAGCGGGTGGGAGGGGTCGTAGGGGTAGCCCTCCAGGCAGCTGTGGTATTCAATGGCCGCACCTCCCGGGGGTGAATAGGAGGCGTCCAGCCACTCAAGCGGGGTATCGTTGGGGATGGAGGTGTCAAACAACCAGTAGTGAATGAGCACCGGCTCGTCGATCTTTTCAAAGTGTGCCATCACCTGTACATCAGAAGATAAATCAATCACTGCCACCGCATCCGTGCCCTGCACGCTCCCCTCCCAGTGACTGAACAGGTAGCCCGGGGCAGGGATGGCCTCCAGCTCAATAGGAACTGAGCGGAAATACTTTCCCTGCCACGGGTAAGGATAATCGTCCACGCCGGGGGTGCCCGGCCTGATGTCCACCGTATTGACCCTGACATGGCCCATCAGCTGGTTGGATACATCCACCCTGACGTTCACGGTGCCCGTCAGTCCGAATTGCTCCATGATATGCAGCCGCTGGTGCAGGGGACGGTGCAGCGCAAAGCGTTGCATCACCTCCACATGCCCTGACCACTCCTCAAGGCCCTCGGGATATACCCAGCGGGTAAAATGCTCTGCCATTTCAGGTGCTATGGCAGCCTGCATCTCCTCTATGATGGAGGTGGTCCTTTCGGGGAGGAAGGCTGTATTGAGCTGATCAGCGAAACGGTTGATGAATTGATGGCGAAACCCCTCATTCTCCAGCAGGCTCCTGAGCAGAAAGGTTGACCAGGGTGGATTGGGCCAGCTGGATCCTTCGGTGGTGGTGGCAAAATCCAGGGTGTTGTGCGCGTAGGCAGGGCCGCCGCCAAGGGGCACAAGGCCGAAGCCGAAATCCATGTCGAAGAGCAACCAGCGCCAGCGGCCATCGTGTCCCTGGGGTGCAGAGGGATCGAATGTTGCCGTGCGCAACCGCCAGAAATCAATGTTGTTGCCCGGCCAGTCGGTATTGTCTGCAAAAATATTGGCGATCTGGTAATCGATGAAGTTCTCCGTGTCCATGCGCGTCATCACCCACTGGTAATGGTGGTCCTCCACCACCCCGTGGTTCTCAATGTATTGGATGGTCTCCCTGAAATGCAGGTTATCGCCTTCTTTCACCTCGTCCTTCCCGGTGAGGATGTCCAGCTGATCCTCGTCCACCCCGTAGCGGCGATGCAGGTAGTGCTTGTCATAGCGCTCCCTGATGTTATGCACACCCCAGTATTCACCGTTGATAAAGAGGATAACGGGGCGGTAGGCCTGTGTGTCGAAGTGCATGTGTCCGACGATCCGCTGGATGGCGGCGTCCCTGAACATGGTCCGTGAGGTGTGGTCAGGCCGCCAGACAGAGGTGGGGAAGTCGTTCCCCGAGTTGCGCACGATCAGCCGCTTGTAGGCCTGCGAGGGGCCGCCAAAAAAATGGTGGACCATGTGGGATGACCCATACATGTTACGGGCATAGATCCTCAGGGATTTTGCCGGGAAGGAGCGGGTTGCTCCCCCGTGTATGCGAAGGCCCAGGTCTTGTGAGAAGGAGCGCTCCTTTCCCGGCCCCTCGAACAGTTCAAGGTGCGTCCTGTACTCCCACTCATCTCCCCGCCGCCTGAAGTTGCCGCGATAGGGCCAGGTGAACGTCTCTCCCGGGTTATCCAGGCGCCACTGGTCGGCATCAAGTCCCGGGGTGTATATGCCCAGGTGATAATCAAAGAGCCAGTCTTCCTGTATGGCCACAGAGAGGATGGGCAGGCTGAAGCGTCCGGCGCCGTCGGGATGAAAGAAATAGCTGTGGGTCACGATCGCGCTGGGCAGCATGCCCTCCCTGAAGGCGCGGGCACGGACCACCTGCCCCTTATACACCGGGTCGGGAGGCATGTAGTCCGGCGTCTGCACCGTGGCCGATATCCGGGTCAGCTTGTCGGGCTCAGGGGAGCGGTCCCCAAGGGAGATCCCTTCTCCGTAGAGGTGCGATGTATAGCTGTGCTCCAGGAAAACGCCAAAGGGGTCATCGGGGTGAAAGGGGTAGTCGTTCTTGTAGGTGTAGGAGGTGCCCTGGAGGTTCTCCAGGCAGGGTTCAGAGCCATCCAGGCTGTAAACAATGACCGCCTCCGGATCTCCATGCTCAATGAGCAGGAGCTGGTCATCCTGGAAAAAACCGCCGTGGAGGGAGAACACCGGTGGGTCGAGCAGGCCGTATGCCCCGGGGGTGTCGTTGGCAGCGCCGGGGGTGGGCTCATCAAAATACATCCAGGGGCCCAGTCCGTCGGGCTGCCGGCCATAGCTGATGTCGGTGGGGATGGGGGTGGGCTCCAGCTCATCCAGGAGGGTGCCGTCAGGATGGGTGATCAGCACCTCTTCACCGGCCGAGCTGATGCTGAAGTTGGTGTGCAGGGGCTGTGAGGGGTTGTTCCGGTTCTTTCCCGAGGCCCAGACAAGCAGGTATTCACCCGGGTCGATGCTGATCTCCGGAAACACCCAGCGGAACGGGTTCCCGTAGTCGTCAGACAAGCCAAAGCCCAGGAGGTGGATGGTTTCACTGCCGGCATTGTAGAGTTCAATCCAGTCCTCATAATCACCATCCTCATCCGGGATGGTGGTGGCGTTGGACGCCATCACTTCATTGATGCGCAGATGGGATGCAGCGGCAAAGGCAGCCTGTGTGTTCAGGCAGCAAAGGGTCAACAGCAGGCTAAGCCGGCATAACCAGGTGGGTTGGAGAAAACTCATGACTCAGTAAATCGGCCCTTGGGCTGCACAAAGATACGCATTAAATGTGATCTGCCTGACGGGAGGCAAGCGCTCACGGCCGGCTGCACAAGAGATCGGAAAGCACTTCATACACCTTGTGTATGGGCAGGCCCATCACGTTGTGGTAGGATCCCCGGATGGCGGTGATGCCGATATACCCTATCCAGTCTTGTATCCCATAAGCGCCGGCCTTGTCATAGGGGGCATAATGGGCCACATAATGCCTGATCTCCTCCTCACGAAGCGGCCGGAAGGTGACAAAAGAGTGGTCATGGACGAGGACCTCCCTTAAGCCGTGCCGTATGCAGACGCCGGTATAGACTTCATGGGTGCTGCCCGACAGCCGGCCCAGCATCCTGATGGCGTCGGGGGCGTCAGCAGGCTTGTTGATGATCTCACCCCGGTGCACCACGATGGTGTCGGCCGTGATGAGCACCACTGCGGGATCTTTTATCTCGCCGGGGAAGCAGTCTGCCTTTTCCCGGCAAAGATGGAGCACCACATCCAGCGGAGCCATACCCGGCGGCACCGCTTCTTCGGTGGGCCTGACCATGGTGCGGAAGGGGATGCCGGCGGCTTTCATGAGGGCGTGGCGACGCGGCGACTGGGAGGCCAGGATGATATCGAAGGCTTTAAAACAATCTAACAATTCCATAGTTGGTTGAAATAGGCACTGAGAATCAGCATGGAAAGAATCCCCGTCAACATGGCGAACTTCACCAACCGCTGAGCCAGGGGGAAGTTGCTTGGTCCGGCCAGCCCCATGAGCGAAAACAACAATACCAGGAAAGGCAGCAAGACAGCCACCAGCAGGTAGGCAGACAGCCAGAGTGTGCCCGCACCGAAAACAAGCACCTTGGTGACAGCTATCCCGCCAAGGATGATCAGGGTCAGCACGGTGGCCACGCGCTTGGTATTGCCTACCCCCAGCACCACCGGCAGGGTTTTGCGTCCGGCCCTCAAATCGCCGCGGAAATCCTCCAGGTCCTTCAGCAGCTCCCGCAAAAGGGTCGAAAAAGCGGCAAAAAGGGCATAGGCAACGACCACCGGGGCGGCGGAAAAGAAACAGGGACCAGGGTAGCCGGATGAATGGACGAAGGCATGGTGTTCAATCATCCAAACCAGCAAAACCATCAGTGCGGCCAGGATGCTGATGAACAAATTTCCCACCAGGAAGGTCCGTTTCAGCACGGCACTGTAAAGCCAGCTGCTGAGGGCCACACCGGCAAACAGCCACAGGAGCGGATAGTAGACCATCTGGTGTGAGAGCCAGGCTGTGGTGAGTAGGGACAAGATCACCAGGACGACGTAGGCACGGAGCGCATGGTGTCGCGGCAGCCTTCTTACAAGCACCTGCTTGTCCGGCCGGTTGATCCGGTCGGTACGGAGGTCATAAAAGTCATTGACCGCATAACCTGCCGCGCTCAAAAAAAGGGTGGCCAGGACAAAGAGCAGGAAGAGGTGCTCCGGCAATCCACTGCCTCCAAAGAGGGGCAGGATGATCACGTGACGCAGGAGGTATTGCGTAAGGGCGATCATGAGCAAATTGGGCCAGCGAAATAAGCGCAAGTAGGCTCTGAGAGAGTCCATGGGAAATGCTTTTACCACTGAAAACCGTCGTCATCAAACCACTTATCCTGGATGCGCATCACCTGCTCCAGCACATCCCTCACACAGGCCTTGCCCCCCTCGTGGGGGGAGATGTATTTGCAGATGGCCTTTACCTCTTCCACCGCATCGGCCGGACAGGCAGGCACGCCCACTTCAAGCATCACCTTGTAGTCCGGTATGTCGTCACCCATATACAGTATGCGGGCGGGATCCAGGTTTTTCTCGCTGACAAGTTGCCTGAAGAGCTTGAGCTTGTTACCAACGCCCAGGTAAACATCTTCAATGCCCAGCAGGTTGAAGCGCTTGCGCACAGTGTCACAGCTGCCACCGGTGATGATGATGATGCGGTAGGACTTGCGGACGGCCAGCTGCAAGGCGTAGCCATCTTTCACATTCATGTTCCGCAGCATCTCCCCACCGGGACTCAGCAGTACGATGCCCGTGGTCATTACCCCGTCCACATCAAAAATGAATGTATCAACGTCCTTTAAAAGCTGTTTGTAATTGGTCATGGTCAATGGTGATCAATTCGTTTCCAGTTATGGGTTTAGGCCCTTCCGGTTAAGGTCCTGCATGGGTGATGAGGAGCTGCCACCGTGTCTGTCCGCTGCCGCGGCATGACCGGATAGCCCTGCCGTGATCCGGTCCCCTCAGTACATCTTCCGGATGCTTTCGCTGATAAAGTTATACATTTTCTGGAAACCGGGTTTGTGGGACAAGATCTCCAGGTGCTTTCCGATCACTTCCAGATCCTTTCGCCGGGCCGGTCCCGTTTGCAAGCTGCGCGGACTGCCCTGCCGGGCCTTCCGCGCCGTTTCACTGATCAGCGGACGCAGCATCTCGAAGGGCAAGCCATGCTCTTCAAGGATGTCGGCCGACAAAGCATACATATGGTTCACGAAGTTGCAGGCGAAGACCGCGGCCACGTGAAGGGTTCGGCGGGCATCCGAATCCACCTTATACACCCTGTCGCTCAGCCGCCGGGCCAGCTCCTCCAGGCGAAGCATGTCTGCGGGTTCCAGGGCTTCGATGCAAAGGGGTACCTCCCGGAAGGGGACCGGCACGTCCCTGCTCAGCGTCTGGAGCGGATAAAGCACGGCGGGGTGATCACTAGCCGCGGAGAGCACCTCCATGGAGGTGCTGCCGGATGTGTGGGCGAGCAATGCGCGCCTGAAGGGGAAGCGCTTTAGCAGTTCCGGGATGGCGTCATCGGCAATGGCAATCACGTAGAGGTCAGCACCAGGAAGCAGTGAGTCCATGCGGTCGGTGAACGGACAGGAATGTGTGGCGCCAAGGGCACCGGCTGACGACAGACTGCGGCTGTATACCTGGACAATGGTGCAACCGGCATCGGCAAAAGCCTGCGAAAGGTGAAATGCCACGTTGCCGGCACCAATCATTACGATGCGTGAAATCTGCTTCATGTCAGACCTTCATTCGATTCCTGCTTTTGCGAATGGCGATCTTCCGCCGTCCGCGATAAGCGATCCACAGTCCCGTTAGCATAATGATTATGCTGAGCCACAAGAGATTGATTAATGGGAACAGGACTGTTTTGATGATGATGAACTCCAGGTGCTCCTCGTACAGCTCAAGGTGTATGGTGTCAGGCTCATCGGCGGGAACGCGGAAACGCAGCTTCAGGTCCATGTCCTGTATCACGTGGTCATCATATAAAATATTCCCTTCACTGAAGATCAGGGCAGGCTCAACCGGATAACGTTCCCCAAAGTGGGTGAGCATCTCCATCTCCGCAATGATCTTCACATATTCTTCCATGGGCACAAGGGGCTCCTCCTCGGTTCGCACCCCGCGAAAAAGCAGGTAATTGTTGTTGATGGGTATGGTGTCACCAACGGTGACGGTGAGTTCATCGATGAGCCTGTACGGTTCGGGCATCTCCTCTTCGCTGAGGTCGGCGAAGGTCACATAGGTGAAAATATCGCGGAAGGGGAACACCTTGGCATAGGGCTCATATACGTTGCCCATCCGCTCATTGAGAAGCACCGCCGGATAGGAGCTGAAGACCTTGTAAAAATCACCCTCCTTATTCTGTTTTAAGAAGTCCACCTGGTAATGGATCCGCTCCCCGTCAAAGTGTCTCCCCGCATAGCTCACGTGAAACTCGCCCATGGGAAGGATCTCCCCCTTGATCAGCAACAGGTTTTCCGTTTCAGGAAAGGCCTCTCCCAGGAAGTAGCCAGAGGTGTTCTGAGAGATGGTGGTTTTCTTGGAGAAGGTGAGCAGGACGGCCAGGAGAAAAAGGGCCATGCCCACGTGGCTGAGGGCACCCCCCAGGCTGATGTACTGTTTCCCAAAACGGAAAAGCATATCCAGCGAGGAGATCAGGGCAAACAGGGCGGAAAAAAGCATCAGCAGGTAAGCCAGTCCCCCAATGCCATAAAAGACCGCCACAAGCACGCTGATTACCAGGGAGAGTCCCAGGGAGAAGGCCATTCGCCGGATAAAGGCCCCGGGCTCGTTACGCCCCCAGCGCATGAAGTGTGTCACGCCAATCAACAGGGCAATGGCCACGGCAAAAGGCAACTGCCAGCTGTTGTAATAATCCACCACATCCGTTGGCGGGGCCAGTCCGGTGCCAAGCAACTTGTTAAAGACCGGAATGGAGGTGCTGAAGATCACCTGGAAGGCACTGAGGACCATCACCAGCGAGCCCACGAAAAGCCAGAAGTCACGGGTGAACATTTTCTCTGTATCCTTGGAGGGCAGTCGCTTGTACTGCCTGAACAAAAGTACCAGTCCGAGGACCAAAAAAGAGAACATATAGACCAGGATATGCAGGCCCATGCCATCGCTGCCGAATGAATGCACCGATGTTTCAGACAAAACACCGCTCCTGGTCAGATAGGTGGCGTAAATCACAAAGACAAAAGACAGGATGGTGAACAGAAAGGCCGGGGCGTAGCTGTGCCGCTTTTTCTGAGACACGATCATCAGGTGCAGTGCAGCAAGTATAATGAGCCAGGGAACCAGGGAGGCATTTTCGATGGGGTCCCAGGCCCAAAAACCACCAAAAGTGAGGGATTCGTAGGCCCATATGCCACCCAGCAGAATACCGGCCCCGAGGAAAAACACGGCCAGTATGGTCCACGGCAGCGCCGGCCTGATCCAGTCGTGGAACTTACCCAGCCACAAACCGGCCAGGGCAAAGCTGAACGGCACAAGCACCGCAGCATAGCCTATAAAGGTCACCGGGGGATGGGAGAGCATCCAGAAATTGCGGAGCAGGGGGTTGAGCCCGTTTCCGTCCGTGATAAGGGACAGGTAGTTGGGGTTGTGGAAAAAATGGTTTTGAACGTTCTCGGGTGCCAGGCGCAGCAGCAGGAAAGGATCCAGGCCGATACTCACGCTACCAAAGCGCAGTCCCAGCAGCATACTCAGCATAAACACCTGTGAAACAGCGAAAATGGTCATTATCTGCATCTCCCATTGCCTGGCAAGGCGCATGAGCAGCAAGCCAAACACCACCTGGCATAAGACCCAGAAAAGCAAACTCCCCTCCTGCCCTGCCCAGAAGCTGGCAACCTGGTAAGCCAGTGAAAGACCGTTCTCCATGTGTATCCATACGTAACGGTAT
>SKNE01000298.1 GCA_007120675.1 Bacteroidales bacterium | reverse complement strand
GGGGGGAGCAAGCTATGTTGGTAGACAAATCAGTGAATCAGCGTTTTGGCACGCGTGCGGGTCTTCTGCTCAGTGCCCTCGGCATCGCAGTGGGTACGGGCAACATCTGGCGTTTTCCCCGCATCGCTGCCCAGAGTGGTGGTGATGAGGGTGCAGGTGCCCTGATCCTTGCCTGGATCATCTTTCTGCTGTTGTGGAGCGTGCCGCTGATCATAGCCGAGTACATGATCGGCCGGCGTTACCGCTTCGGGGTGATCGGCTCCTTTGTCAAGGGCATGGGCAGGCGTTTTGCCTGGATGGGCGCTTTTGTTGCCTTTGTGGCCACCGCCATCGGCTTCTTCTATGCGGTGATCGTTGGGTGGTCCCTTTATTATTTCTTTCACATGCTGTTTTATCCTTTGCCAGCCGACAACAAGGCGGCCACAGCCATATGGGATGGCTTCCAGTCGTCGGCATGGCCATTCGTGATGCATTTTCTGGCCATCCTTGCGGGCGGACTGGTCATATGGAAAGGGGTAAGGTCCATCGAGAAAGTGAATAAGGTGCTGATACCCATCTTAATCCTTATCATCCTGGCTGCCGTGATCCGGGCCCTCACCCTGCCCGGGTCGGGATCGGGCATAAGCTACCTTTTTCGCATTGAATGGGCCCAGCTGAAGACCCCTGGCATATGGCTACAGGCACTGACGCAGAATGCGTGGGACACCGGGGCGGGATGGGGCCTTTTCCTGAGCTATGCGGCCTACATGCACGCACGGCACGGTACGGTGAAAAACGCTTTTATCACCGGACTGGGCAACAACGTCATTTCCCTGCTGATGGCCACCATGATCTTTGGGACGGTTTTTTCCGTGTTGCAATTCGGTTACGGTTATGCTGACCAGGAGGTGCTGGAGGTGATGAGGACCAGTGGGCCGGCATCCACGGGACTCACCTTCATATGGATGCCTCAATTGTTTGAGCGGATGAGCGCGGGCGGTCTGCTGGCGGTGTTGTTCTTTCTTGGCCTGGCGTTTGCCGGCTTCTCTTCGCTGATGTCCATGCTGGAGCTTAGTACCAGGGCCCTGGTCGACAGGGGATTCAAGAGAGGCAGGGCGGTCCTGGTCATGGTTTCCATGGTCTACCTGCTGGGCATCCCATCGGCCTTCAGCCTGGATGTGCTCAGCAACCAGGATTTTGTATGGGGACTGGGCCTGATGGTCTCCGGGATTTTTATCGCCCTGTTCTGCGCCAGGTATGGCTTGAAGCAGCTTCGCGATGATACGGTTTTTGCCCCCGGCGACTGGAAGCCCGGCTGGTGGTGGTGGTTCAGTATCCGGTACTTTGTGCCTGTGGCCGGACTCATCCTGCTTACCTGGTGGATGTGGCTTTCGGCCACGGAGTTTGCGCCGGGCGAATGGTATAATCCGCTTAACCCTTTCAGTGTCACGAGTGTGCTGATGCAGTGGCTGCTGATCCTGGGGATTTTCATCCTGTTTAACCGCCAGCTGGCCAAACTCTATGAACAGAAAGGGGGACGATAAAAAAGCGTATCTTTGTCCACCTCAAGATCATATAACTCATTACAAACCAACACTCAGTATACGATGAAAAAGATTTTTTTCTTACTAATTCCCTTGAGCATGATGTTGTTTTCCTGCGCTGAGCAAGAAGCGCCAAACCCCTTTTTGGCTGACTACAACACCCCTTTTGACGTTCCCCCCTTTGACCGCATTGACGATGAGCATTTTCTGCCTGCCATCAGGGAAGGGATCCGCCAGCACCAGGAGGAGATTGAGGCGATCATCAACCATCCGGAACCACCCAGCTTTGAGAACACCATTGTGGCATACGACCAGGCCGGTGGTTTGCTGCGCCGTGTGAACCCAGTCTTCGGTGGACTCCGCAGTGCGGAGACCAATCCGCGTCTGCAGGAGATCGCCCGTGAGAGCACGCCGCTCTTGTCGGCACACAGCAACGCCATCCGCATGAACCAGGATCTCTTCGCACGGATCCAGGCTGTCTACGAGCAGCGTCATGAGATGGACCTTGACCTGGAGCAGCTGCGTGTGGTGGAGATGTATTACCGCGACTTTGAGCGCAGCGGGGCTGCCTTGCCCGAGGATCAGAGGGAGCAGCTGGCTGCCCTGAGCGAGCGGATGTCCATGATCTCCTTGCAGCTGGGTGAAAATCAGCTGGCCGAGACCAACGCCTTTCAGCTCAGGCTGGAGACTCAGGAAGACCTGGCTGGCCTGCCTGACAATGTGCGTGCCGCGGCTGCCGATGCGGCTGAGAGTGCAGGGGTTGACGCCCTGGGCATCGTTACACTGCATAACCCCAGCTGGATCCCTTTCCTGCGCTTCTCTGAAAGACGCGACCTGCGGGAGAAGGTGTTCACCGCCTACTTCATGCGCGGCGATAACGACAATGAGCACGACAACAAGGATTTGTTTGCCGAGCTGATGATGCTGCGCCGGGAGATGGCCCAGCTGCTGGGATACGACAATTATGCGGAGTATTTCCTGGATATCCAGATGGCGCAGAACCCGCAGAACGTCTACGACTTCCTCTATCAGATATGGGAGCCCTCCCTGGAGCTGGCCAAAAGCGAGAGAGACCAGATGCAGGAGCTCATCCGTCGCGAAGGGGGTGATTTTGACCTGGCGCCGTGGGACTGGTGGTATTATGCTGAGATCATTCGCAAAGAGCAGTATGACCTGGATGATGCGGAGCTGAAGCCCTATTTTGCCATTGAGAACGTGCGCGAGGGCAACTTTTTGCTGGCCAACAAATTGTTTGGACTGACCTTCGAAGAGCGTCCTGAGATCCCTGTATATCACGAAGAAGTGGAAGCCTTTGAGGTCTTTGACCGGGATGGCAGCCACCTTGGCATCCTGTTCATTGATCCGCACCCCCGTCCCGGCAAGCGGGGAGGAGCATGGTGTGGCACCTACCGGGGCGGCGCCTATGAAGACGGGGAGAAGGTTCATCCCATCGTGACCATTGTCATGAACTTCAGTCGCCCCTCAGGGGGTCGTCCCGCATTGCTGAGCTGGGACGAGACCACCACCTATTTCCATGAGTTTGGCCATGCCCTCCACAATTTCTTTGCCGATGGACGCTACAGGAGGACGAGCCGCAGTGTGCCGCGCGACTTCGTGGAGCTGCCTTCGCAGGTCCTTGAGAACTGGGCGGCAGAGCCCGAATTCATGGCCAGGTATGCCCTGCATTATGAGACCGGTGAACCGATGCCCGGTCACCTGCAGGAAAAAATGCGCCAGGCCGAATTCTTTAACCAGGGTTTCATCA
Organism: Bacteroidales bacterium; assembly: GCA_007120675.1. GTDB lineage: Bacteria > Bacteroidota > Bacteroidia > Bacteroidales > UBA7960 > PUPG01. The sequence goes on along the minus strand of SKNE01000298.1, from coordinate 404 downwards.
ATACGGAATATATTGCCGCAGCCATACTGGACATGGACTGGCATACGGCTGAGCATGGCGATGAGATCGATGTGAGAGCCTTTGAAGATGCCTCCCTGGCGAGCATGGGACTCATTGAAGAGATCAAGCCTCGTTATCGCACCACCTACTTCGGACACATATTTGGTACCGGCTACGCTGCAGGATATTATGTGTACCGCTGGGCCGGTGTGCTGGATGCCGACGCTTTCATGGCCTTCAAGGAGAGTGGCGACCTGTATAACCAGGAGCTGGCTGAGCGCTTTCGCCGATATATTTTGGCGGAGAACGCCCTGCGCGACGGCATGGATGCCTACGTGAAGTTCCGTGGACAGGAGCCTGATATCGAGCACTTCCTGGTGCGCTCCGGACTCCGGTAACGTTTG